>PUMX01000242.1 GCA_003552485.1 Candidatus Hydrogenedentota bacterium | reverse complement strand
GACGCTTGGTTTGAGAATGCGTGGGCCGCATTACGTGAAGGCGAGATCTACTACTGAGAAGATAGTCCCGTTCCACGCAAAGACCCGTAGTCAGGCCGGAAGCCGCGCGCGATGGCGATTCAGTCTACACGCGAGCGGTTTCCGGCCATTCTCTCGGTAAACCAGGGCCTCAGCGCAGCTTTCAACCTTTTGACATAGCGCGGGCCAAGGGATAGAATCACGCCACTGGTGTTGAAGGGATGCACCTGACCGGGAACCGGAGCTTTCCCTTCATACGCCACGCCGGATTCCAACCCGGATAACCCCTGCCCCCGAGTTCTCAATTCATTAGTTGATGCTGGGATTATTGCCGCATGTACATGCAAGACGTCATACAGACACTGAACAATTTCTGGTTGCGCCATGGTTGCATCCTTGTTCAACCCTACCACACCGAGGTTGGAGCGGGCACCTCAAACCCCGCTACCTTTTTGCGCGTGTTGGGGCCTGAACCTTGGGCCGTCGGCTACGTCGAGCCAAGCATCCGGCCCGCTGACGGCCGCTATGGCGAGAATCCTAACCGGCTTCAGCATTATCACCAGTACCAAGTAATCCTAAAACCCTCGCCGCCGGATGTGCAGGAACTTTTCTTGCAGTCCTTGGAGGCGCTGGGCCTTGACCTGAAGCGGCATGATTTCCGTTTCGTTGAAGACAACTGGGAGAGTCCATCTCTCGGCGCGTGGGGCCTTGGTTGGGAAGCTTGGCTCGATGGCATGGAGATCCTCCAGTTTACATATTTCCAGGAATGCGGCGGCCAAAAACTTGATGTGCGCGCTTGCGAACTGACATACGGCATTGAGCGCATCGTTATGTACCTGCAAGGCAAGGACAATGTTTATGATCTGGAATGGGCGCCCACCGGCATAACCTACGGCGACATCTTTCACGCATCGGAAGTCGAATTCTGTAAGTATAACTTCGAGGCGGCCGACGTCAACAAGCTGTTCAAGGTGTTCGACTTGTGGGAGGAAGAAGCGGGCAGGTTGCTTGGCGAAGGACTCGTAATGCCAGCGTATGACCATTGCCTGCGGCTTTCCCACACCTTCAACCTCCTTGACGCGCGCGGCGCCTTATCCGTCACGGAGCGCGGGCGTTTCTTGCTGCGGTGCCGCGCGATAGCCGAGCGGTGCGCGGCAGGCTACTTCCAGCAGCGGGAGGCCATGGGATTTCCGTTGACGCGAGTCTACGGCCCCACACATTGGGTGGAGCCGGCGCCATTGCCTCAGCCGGATGCTGGCGCGTTGAACGAGACCGATACGCTCCTGCTCGAGATCGGCGTCGAGGAATTGCCTCACCGCGATCTCAACGAGGTCCTAAGACAGGCCCCGAACATGGTGACGCGCATGCTCGAAGAGTACGGCGTGCAACATGGCCCCGTGCATATATGGGCCACGCCACGGCGGATCGCGGTGTGTATAGAAGACATGCCTGCCCGCCAGCCAGACACAGAAAAGGAAATGCGCGGCCCCAAGAAAACGGCCGCCCAGGACGACGCGGGCGAATGGACCGTACCCGCGCGCAAGTTCGCCGAAGCCCAGGGCGCGTCGCCGGATGACATCTACTTTCAGACGCAAGGGAAAGCGGAATACTGTTTCGTCAAAGTACACATCACCGGAAAGTCCGTCACGGAGATGGCCGATGGCCTTGTCAACGGGTTGCTTGACGGATTGCGCTTCCCTAAATCCATGGGCTGGGAGGATACAACCGTGACTTTCTCCCGCCCCGTGCGATGGTTGTTAGCGCTCCACGGCCGGACCCACCTGCCCGTGGCGTGGAAACTCCGAGACGCCTCTGAGATAGGCCCCGAGCGCTGGTTACGCAGCGGTACCGTCACCCATGGCCATCGCCGGCTTGCGCCGGGGCCTGTGACCGTCGAGAGCGTGACGACGTACCGCGAGACATTGCGCGAGCATCAGGTGCTCGTTGACCGGGATGATCGCATGGCTGCGTTGCGCTCGGGCGTCGATGCATGTTGTGCGCAAGAGGGGCTGTACACCCAGGGCGCGGAAGACGAGGAGCTTTTCGAAGAGATCTGTGATCTTGTTGAATGGCCCGAGCCGATTGTGTGTGAAGTCCCGGAAGATGCTTTGACCCTTCCCGAAGAAATCGTCATTACCCCGATGAAGGTCCACCAACGGTATATCCCTTTGCGGCGTGAAGACGGGGCGTTGAGCGGCAAGTTTCTTGCCGTGGCGAACGGACAACACACGCAGGAGGGACGCAAGGAGATTCGAGAAGGCAACGAGCGCGTGTTGAACGCGCGGCTGCGTGACGCTCGGTATTTCTGGGACAGCGACACAAAGCTGCGCCTCGAAGACTTCGCGCACCGCCTGAACACCATTATGTTCCACCAGAAACTCGGAACCATGGCGGACAAGGTCGAGCGCCTGATAGTGCTGTACCATGGCCTTAAACCCCAGCTTCCAGCGGTGGACGACGACGCGATGGAGCAGGTGTTGCGCCTGATGAAGGCGGATCTCGCCACGCAGATGGTTTTTGAGTTCGATTCCTTGGAAGGCGTCGTAGGTATGATCTACGCGCGCGAAGAAGGACTGTCCGAGGAAATCGCCGTGGCGCTTTTCGAGCATCGGTTGCCGCGTAAGAGTGGCGACGACCTCCCCGCTTCGACCCTGGGCGCGGTGGCGGGAGTGCTTGACCGGCTGGATACGTTGGCGGGGTATATGGGTATTGGCGTCCGGGTCAAAGGCACAAGCGATCCGTTCGGTCTGCGGCGCACGGCGCTCGCGCTGTTGACGCTGCTTCACCGTCTTGACGTGGACGCCGACCTCGCCGTGCTCCTTGGCGCGGCTTTTTCCCATTATGGCCGGCTTGTCGAGAGTCCCGAAACAGCGCTCCACGACGCTTTAACCTTCGTGCGCGACCGTTTAGCAGTACTGGCCCGTGAAGAGGGCTATGCCCATGACTATGTTGCGGCGGCTCTCGGCGCTCATGGCGAGCGCCCGTGGCGGTTTCGACGTTGCCTGGAGGCTTTGGCCGCGTTGCCAGCAGCCACTGTACAAGACCTCGCTGAACAGGCGAAACGCATGCAGCGCATCGCCAAGGAGCCCGCGGAAACCGTGGACGCCGGGTTGCTGGAACCGGCGGAAGAGGCGATGCATGCGCTTGCCACTCAACATAGCGCCCCGGTGGACGCCGCGGTAGAGAAGGGCGACTTTCGGCGCGCGTTTGAATTATTGAGCGAATGGACGCCTGTCATCAGCGCCTACTTCGATGCCGTTCTCGTGAACACGGAAGACGATGCGCTGAGACAGAACCGGCACGCGCTGATTCGGGATGTGCTCGCCGCGATGCAAACCGTAGCGACGTTTACCGAAATCGAGAAGAAAGAAACAAACGGGAGTTAGTGGAAGTATTCTACCAGACTGACAGTGGTCCATGGCGCGCTGCCGCCGTTACATGTCGCGGAAGCCAACCGTTACGACAGGCGCTGCGCGAGGTAGGGCCGAGGGAGCAATGAAGGGTTGACGCCAAAGAAGCGCAAAAAGAAGCGTGTCCGTAACCGGCAGTGGCGTACGGACTCCGTCGACACCTTCAGCCACGAACCAGTCCGTACGGATACTGCGGGCCTCGATGACACGAGCGTATCCCCGGCGTACGACATTACGGAGGATGAAGCCAACGGCCTTGTTGTGTCGCCTTACGGGCAGCTGGCTTACGTCAAGCACGAAGGCGCCGAGTATTTGAGCAGGGTCAGCGAGCACGTGGGCGGTGGCGCGTCGCTCGCGCCGGGCGACTTGGTGGCGGTGACGTTTCAGGGGGGCGAACTCGTGGTTACAGGCCTAGCCCCCCGGCGCACCAAGCTGAGCCGGCTGGCGAACACGCGCGGCAGTCAATTCGAACAAGTTATCGCGGCCAACATCGACCGCCTGATCATCGTGGCTGCGGCTGCGAAACCCAATTTCAAGCGCGGCATGGTGGATCGCTATCTAATCTCAGCGCAGGTCGGGGACGTTGAACCCTTTCTCTGCGTCAACAAGATGGACTTGGTCGAGCAAGAGCCGGAGGAAGTGGCGACCTATCGGGAATTGGGCGTACCCGTAGTGTTGACGAGTTGCGCCGATGGCCGGGGCCTGGACGCGCTGAGAAGCTGGTTTGAGGGCAAGCTCAGTGTGCTAGCCGGGGCGAGCGGCGTGGGCAAGTCAAGTATTCTGAATGTGTTGAACCCGGAACTCAGCCTCGAAACTCATGAGGTCAGCGGCTATAACGAAAAGGGCCGTCACACCACAACGACGGCGCGCCTCTATGAGTTTGACAGCATACGCATCATCGACACGCCGGGAATTCGTAAGCTGGGAATCTGGGGCGTGACCCCAGAAGAACTTGCCTTCTATTTTCCCGAAATGGCCGAGTATGCGCAGGCGTGCCGTTTTCGCGATTGCACCCATATCCACGAGCCTGGATGCGCGGTCCTGCAGGCGGTGGAAGAGGGCGTGATTCCTTCGCACCGGTATGGCTCCTACTTGCGCATTCGCGAGAGCATTGAATAGGACCACTGTCAAGAGAACTGAACTGGCCGATCGCACTCTTCACTGCCCCCATCCCAGAATCTGCGTCCTTCTCAGCACGTCCTCCCGGATTGTCAGTATGTGCTTGTGTGTCATACAATAATGGGTAGGGAACCGGTGTTCAGGAGGTGCTGTTATGGACAAGAAAAGGCTCAGCGAGTTGCTATCGCAATACACGATGGAAGCCGCGCCCGAGCTGGCTTGGCCAGACGAGGAGCCGGGCGCTGTCCGTTGCGTAGCGTGTGGTCACCGGTGTCTCATACGTGAAGGCCGGGCAGGCATCTGCCAGGTGCGCTACAATTCCGGTGGCGTGCTGAGAGCGCCTGCCGGCTATGTGGCGGGACTCCAAGTGGATCCCATCGAGAAGAAACCCTTCTACCATGCCTTTCCCGGTCAGAACGCGCTATCGTTTGGCATGCTGGGCTGCGACTATCACTGCCCGTTCTGTCAGAATTGGGTGAGCAGCCAGACCTTACGTGATGACGATGCCATTGCCTTGCCAAGCGTAAGCAACGCTGATCAGTTAGTCGGGCTGGCGGAACGCGAAGCCGTGCCGGTTATCGTCAGCACGTATAACGAGCCGCTTATCACAGCCGATTGGGCCATGGAAGTGTTTCGGCGAGCCCGAGACAAAGGCATTGTGTGCGGTTTTGTCAGCAACGGCAACGCGACGGCGGAAGTGCTGGACTATCTGCGTCCATGTACGGATCTTTTCAAGATTGATCTGAAAGGCTTCAATGACAAACGTTATCGCAAGCTTGGCGGCGTGTTGAAAAACGTTCTGTCAGCCATCGAAATGACGAAAGAACGCGGCTTCTGGGTTGAGGTAGTCACTTTGATCGTACCGGGCTTCAATGACAACGAGGAAGAATACCGGGGTATGGCCGAGTTCATCGCGAGCGTCGACCCCTCCATACCGTGGCACGTCACAGCGTTTCATCCGGATTACAAGATGACTGATCCGCCCGCAACGCCGGCGACCGAGTTGCTCAAAGCTTACGAAATAGGAAAAGAAGCGGGGCTCCAATTCGTGTATCCGGGCAATATGCCCGGTGGCGTTGGCGACCGCGAGAATACGTACTGTCCCCAGTGCGAAGCGTTGCTTATCGAACGGCGTGGATTCTATGTTGTGCGGAATCGTATGGCAGGCAGCCATTGTCCAGAGTGCGAAGCTGAAATCCCGGGTGTGTGGCAGGATGAAGCCCCCAAACAAAGCATTGGGAATGGTTTTCCGCGCGGATTGCGCCAGCACAAGTAGTTAACCCGCGCCGAGTCCGCAGTCGAGAAAGAACAAGCGCAGCGTCCGACAGTGACGCGAACAACAAGGCCATTATGAACGAACACAGTACTCGGGTCGCTGTCGTCGGCGCCGGCGTATCCGGGCTTTGTGCGGCTTACTATGCCGAGAAGCGGATGGGGGCTGGTAACGTGCTTGTTCTTGAAAGCGAAGAACGGCCCGGAGGATACGCGCAAACGGACTTGCTTGATGGTTTTGTCCTCGACCAGGGACCCAACGGCTTCCTCGACCGGGAGCCGCTCATGCTCGATTGGATCCGGGAGTTGGGGCTTACCAAGGAGTTGGTGAGGGCGAACGAAGCCGCCGCGCGGCGGTTTATTCTCAAGCGCGACAAACTCCACGAGCTGGTGGGACCGCCGCGGTTTCTTCTGTCATCGCTTCTGAGCGCAGCCGGCCGGTTGCGGATTCTGAAGGAACCGTTGGTCAAACCGCGCGCGAGCGATGGGCCGGAGACGATTCACGATTTCGCAAGCCGGCGAATTGGCGCTGAAGCCGCCGAGATGCTGGTGGGACCGATGGTTAGCGGCGTGTTTGCGGGCGATGCGCGCGCGCTGTCGGTCGAGCATTGTTTTCCCCGGCTTGTCGCCCTTGAACGGGAACACGGCGGCCTGGTTCGCGGCATGCTAGCAAAACGTAGGGACCGGCGCGCTGATGGCAAGACGCCCGGCTCGGCGATGGGGCCCGGCGGCACGTTGACCACGTTCAAGGATGGCGTGGGCCGTTTGGCGGAACGCGCGGCGCACCTCTTGCCGGGACGTATCCGCTTCAATACCCGAGTTACACGTATCGAACCTACTCCGACTGACAACGTGGAATCGTCACAAGGCTTCGTCTTGACTTGCGCCGGCGGCGAGACCATCCGCGCAGAGAACGTTATCCCGGCGTGTCCGTCGCATGCGGCCGCTGATATGCTGCGCGCATGGCGGCCGGATGCCGCAAATGCGCTAGACGCCATACCGTATGCAGGGCTGGTTGTCGTTTGCACAGCCTACCGCCGGGAACAGATTGCGCACGATATGGACGGCTTTGGCTTTCTTGTGCCTCGAAGCGAAGGCAAACGTATTCTTGGATGTATTTGGACATCGTCGCTCTTTCCAGGTCAGGCGCCGGAAGGTTGGGTTTTGCTGCGAACAATGATCGGCGGCTACACGGACGCGGCCGCGTTATCGCTATCGGACGGGGAGCTTGTGGATTGCGTAGATAGAGAAGTGCATCCCGTTCTTGGCGTGGATGGGCGCCCTCAATTCACGCGTGTTTACCGCTACGCAAAAGCCATACCGCAGTACACCATGGGTCACGGCGAGCGTCTTGCCGCGATTGAGCGCCTTGAGGACGACGCGCCCAACCTCGCGTTCGCGGGAAACGCTTACCGAGGCGTGGGCTTGAACGATACCGTTGTGGCGGCGCGCCGCGCCGTGGATCGGTTGCCCTTGATTACCGACCGGGCCCTTACCTAACTGCGGAATGGTTTTCCTGTAACCTACGTTTACCCCTGGCACAGGAAAACGTACGTCGAAATCGTGTACAGTAGCAGTTATTCAACACATAAATCTCCTTGTTTCCTTGGCGACGCACGTGATTTTCCAGGCCCCCAATCGCCAGGGACAACCAGTTAACGATGTGCCTAATCCAATCAAATCCCAGTGCTGGAGGCAATTTACGGCATGAGTGTTTCATCGAATCGTACGCCTGTGTTCGCGTCGGAAGAGACGCCGGGCATCACGCGGGACGCATTTCCCAACGCGCGTAAGATCTACGTGGAAGGGAGCTCGCCGGGGGTACAAGTCCCCATGCGCGAAATCACGCAATCGCCCACCAAAGCCGCGCGCACCGGCGGCGTGACAGAAGACGTCGTCAACCCGCCAATCACGGTATACGACACCTCTGGGCCATACACGGACCCTCATGCCGAAATCGATGTGCGCAAGGGATTAGCGCCGTTGCGCTTGGAATGGATTCGACAACGCGCCGACGTCGAGGAACTGCCTGATGTAAGCTCTGTCTACGGCCGACAGCGCGCCTCTGATCCTTCCTTGCACGCCCTACGCTTCAGGCGGTTGCGCTGTCCGCTCGCCGCGCAAGACGGCGCGCGCGTCACCCAGATGCATTACGCCCGGCGTGGCGAAATTACGCCGGAGATGGAGTTTGTCGCCATTCGCGAGAATATGCGCCGCGAGCACGTCAATGAGGAGTTGCGCCGTCAGCATCCCGGAAAGGGGTGGGGCGCCGCTATTCCCGAAACCATCACACCGGAGTTCGTGCGCGACGAGGTCGCATGCGGCCGCGCCATCATGCCAGCGAATATCAATCACCCTGAACTCGAACCGATGATCATCGGCCGCAACTTTCTGACGAAGATCAACGCGAACATCGGCAACAGCGCCGTCACCAGCTCCATCGAGGACGAAGTCGAAAAGATGGTTTGGGCGATCCGCTGGGGCGCGGATACCGTGATGGATCTATCAACCGGCCCCAATATTCACGAAACCCGCGAATGGATCATCCGCAATTCGCCGGCGCCCATCGGAACGGTGCCCATTTATCAGGCCCTCGAGAAAGTGGGGGGGACGCCCGAAGACCTTACTTGGGAAATCTTCCGCGACACACTCATTGAACAAGCCGAACAAGGAGTGGATTACTTCACGATTCATGCCGGCGTGCTGTTGCGGTACATACCCTTGACCGCGCGCCGCCTGACGGGCGTTGTCAGCCGAGGCGGATCGATTCTGGCGAAATGGTGTTTGGCGCACCACGCTGAAAACTTCCTTTACACCAATTGGGACGAGATTTGCGCCATCATGGCGGCCTACGATGTATCCTTCAGCATTGGCGATGGGCTGCGGCCCGGTTCGCTGGCGGACGCCAACGACGAAGCGCAGTTCGCCGAGTTGAAAACGCAAGGGGAGTTGACGGAACGCGCCTGGGAGTTCGACGTTCAAGTCATGAACGAAGGCCCCGGCCACACGCCCATGCAGATGATCCAAGAGAACATGACCAAACAGTTGGACTGGTGCCACGAAGCGCCGTTCTATACGCTTGGACCATTGACAACCGACGCGGCGCCCGCCTACGACCATATAACATCCGCCATTGGCGCGGCGATGATCGGCTGGTACGGAACGGCCATGCTCTGTTATGTAACGCCAAAGGAGCACTTGGGTCTGCCCAATAAGAATGACGTGCGGGAAGGCGTCGTGGCTTATAAGATCGCGGCCCACGCGGCGGATCTCGCCAAGGGTCATCCCGGCGCGCAGATTCGTGACAACGCGGTGAGCAAGGCGCGATTCGAGTTTCGCTGGGAGGATCAGTTCAATCTTTCCTTCGACCCCGAGCGCGCGCGCTCCTACCACGATGAGACGCTGCCAGCTGAACCAGCAAAACTAGCCCATTTTTGCTCGATGTGTGGTCCGAAGTTCTGCTCCATGGAAATCACGCAACAGATTCGCGACTATGCGGACCGGGCGGGCGTCGATCCCGAATCCGTCCAAGAGCAGGGCCTTGAAGAAATGGCGCGGTCCTTCCGAGAAAGCGATGGAGGCATCTATCAGCCCGATGCGTGAACCTCGGGGGTGGTATCTTGCGCACGCCGAAGGGCCTACGGGAGACGGCGTTTCACAACCGCTGCCTGAACGTTGAGAGAAGCGGGAATCAGCGGTAAGTTAGAGTGTATGAAATAAGCTCGGTGCGGTATGATATAGACAGTGCTATCGAAGTCGTCAGGGAACAACGCGAGTGGCATCATTGCCGAGCACGCCTCAGCGATCGTGTGAGTAATACACGCCATGCGGCACACACTCTCGGGGGCACAAGGCAGGGGAAAGGGCATATGAGCGAAATACAGCGGTTTATCGCACGGCAACCCATCATGGACGGGCAGCAGAAGGTGCGCGCCTATGAATTGCTCTTTCGCAGCGGGCTCGATAATTTTTTCAGTGCAACAGATGGAAACGCCGCATCCGCACAGGTTATTGCGGATAGTTTTTTGTTGTTTGGAGTTGAAACGCTCACAGATGGTTCACAAGCGTACATCAACTTCACTCGTGAACTGCTAGTGAATCAATGCGCCTTCGCATTGCCCGCAGAACACGTCGTTATCGAGATCCTGGAGAGCATCGAGCCAGACGACGATGTGATGGCCGCATGCCGGAAACTAAAGGGCATGGGATACAAGCTCGCCATCGACGACTTTGCCTTTGACCCGGTATATGAACCTTTCCTGGATATGGTGGATGTAATTAAGATCGAGTATCCCAAATCCACCCCGGCGCAATTGGCCGCGTTGGCAAAGCGGTTCTCGAACAGCGGCACAACACTGCTTGCAGAGAAGATCGAAACGCACGAGGAT
>PUMX01000327.1 GCA_003552485.1 Candidatus Hydrogenedentota bacterium | reverse complement strand
GCTGCGGGCCGGACGCCCTGGCGGCTGCGTTTAGGACGAAAAAAGCCGGGTCTGTCAGAGACAAACCCGGCTGGGATAACGCGACTCTATTTAGACGCGATCACGTCTCTTCAGCGTACGGCCAGTCCTCGTACTGGTAGGGATCGGGAGTATCGAAATCGAAGGTGTAGAGCGCGGGATCGATGTCTACGACCTTCTCTTCGCGAATGGCTTCAAGCCCGCACAAGCTGGTGACGGTCGCCAAGTGACCGACCATCTCGTTGCTGTAGGGCTTGCCGCCTTCCTTGATGCACTTGGCCATCGCCGTGAATTGATAATGGTCCGCGCCGGCATAGGGGTGCTCCACCCTAAGACGAAACTTCTCAGAATACGCCTCTGGCGGAAGGCCCTGCGTTTCGCCTTCGGTGATGGCGTCCGCCAGTTCCTCGGCGGTCATCTCTTGTTGGTCACGCTCCTGGGCTTCGCCAAGATCACGCGTATCGCGTTCGCCCATCGTATAGCAACCGGCCTCGCTCAACTCGAACGTGCCGAGATCACCGTGGATGAACTCTTGGTAGCCGCCGTGCGCGTTAGCGTTGAGGGCGCTGTAGTTGGCGCGCACCTTATAGGGCCGCTGAAGTTGGACGAAGTCCTGTTGCTCAATCCGCGGCTCGACGGCGACGAAGCCAGGGTCTCCCGGGCGGACCTCGTATTCATACGTGAGCGCGACGTTGTCGGTGATATCGCGCTCGTCGCGCCAGTAGTCGGTGCCGCCCGAACCCCAGACGCGCCTCGGCATCGTGCCCAGGAACCAGTTCCAGATATCCACTTGGTGCGTGGCGAACTCGGTCATCAGGCCGCCCGACCGATCCCGGAACAGCCGCCAGTTAAGATGCTGGTTGAGGTCCGTCCAGAACTGACGTTCTTGTTCGTTGGGTTCATAGTTGGGATCGATGGGCCGCCGCCACCCGTCGCGGGGATTCTGATGCCAATGGGCGGACATGTAATTGATTCGCCCCACCGAAATGTCCTCGCGCGCCAGCCACACTGCCTTCAGGTACTCGGGGTTGTATCGGCGCTGATGACCTGTCTGACAGAACAAGCCGGTCTCGTGGCATTTCTCGACGATGCGGCGGGACTCCTCGATGTCAAAGGTCAGCGTCTTCTCGCAGAAGACGTACTTACCCGCATCCAGCGCATCCATCGTTGGCGCATAGTGCGCGTCTTGCGGCGTGGAGATGACCACCGCGTCGAGGTCTTCGTTGTCGAGCATCTCGCGGTAGTCATAGTATGCTGGAACGTCTTCTCCGCCGACGGTCTGCTGGGCGCGGCGTAGATGCGGCTCATACACGTCGCACACAGCCGTGACTTCCATGTCTTCGGTCTGGTCGATGGCCCTTAGATGCCGAAAAGCGCCCTGCGCGCCCGTACCGATTTTACCTACGCGGACCTTGCTGTTAGCCGCATAGGAGAACGGCGAATAGCCTGCGGCTACCGCCACGCCGGCGGTCACACCAGCGGTCTTAAGGAAATCTCTTCGCGTTACATCTTTCGCCATGGCTTATGTTCCTTCTTAATCCTCAAAAATTGACCCGCTCCGGCGTTACTTCGCCATTATCTGGCATAGGCAAATAGAGCGCCCGGACATCGGGGTCTTGTTCGCAATACGCTCTAATGCCATCTGGTCCCATCACCATGAACGCCGTAGCGAGCACGTCCGTTTCTGTTGCTGTGCCTGCGATGACAGTTACACTCAGCATATCCTCGACCGGATACCCTGTCCGGGGGTCGATGATATCACACACTTCTTCTTCTCCCGCAACCATGAGGTTACGGAAACAACCGGACGCGCCCAACGATTCATCCTTCAATGTCACCATGTCCATTGTAACATCAGGCTCATAGGGATCGCGAACCGACACCCGCCAACCGTCGCGGCCCGGTGGCGCGCCGATCGCCCTCATGCTGCTTGTGCCTCCATCGACTAGAGCGGCCTCAACGCCATGGCGCTGCAACACCTCTACGGCGCGGTCCACCGCGTAGCCTTTGCCGATGCCGCTAAAATCCAGTGCAATCTGATCGGATTCGAACGCGATCGTCCTTTCCTCGGGATCCAGAGTGATCTTGTCCATCCCGATTTCAGCGATCACTTGGGCAATTTCGTCCGCTTCGGGCACGGCGGGCAAATCTTCATAGCGGCCCCACAGTCGCATAAGAGGGCCGACCGTCAGATCAAAGGCGCCGTCGGTCGCCTCCCACATGGTCTTTGCATACTCTATCTTGTCGAAGAAATCCCGTGATACGCGAACAGGCCGGTTTGCGGCGTGGTTATTCACATACGTAGCTTGACTGGTGGCGCGCCATGTGCTGAAGCGATCCTCCACATCGTCAATCGCGGAGAAGGCTTCCTCAAACACGGGGACGAGCGCCAGTGGAGATTCGTCTTCGGTTCGAGGATACGCCACGATCTGGAACTCGGCGGCCATAGCCGGATGCGTCAAGCGAAGACGGTCTGGACGGTCCGCGTCACGGTCGTCCACCGCGATCATCTCGTCCTCGTCCTCAAGCCACGCCTCGGGCGAGTCGTTTCCCCGGCATGCCGCGACGGCGAACACGAGGATAACCGTGGATAGCGCGACGGTCACGAGGGTGTTGGGATAGCGGGCGATTGGGTTGGCGCAACTACGCAAAGATGTAAGAAAAGCAGTCATGTTTCCTTGTTAGCCGTCATTAATGTGCAACTCTCTCGCGCATTCTACCTCTTAATATACCTTCAAGCTGAGACCTGCGCAACTGGCGGGCTCCGCAGATTCGCCACGGCATCACGCCGCCCAACCGCGAAGCGAAACGCTGGACGCGGATAGGCCAATCGAGACAGTTACGACGGGCGGCCCCGCCGGCATGCGCCTGGCGGAGCCATTGCGCTAGTGCGCTCGCCGCCTTAAGCCGGCCCCTCGGCAAAGCCTCTCAGAACTGGCAGAGCTCGCGAAAGGCCTCGAAACGCTGATGGATATCCTTTTCAGTGATGGTCGCGATGCGGTCCGGCCCGAAGGCTTCGCAGGCAAATGATGCGACCACCGTTCCATGAACGACAGCGCGGCGCAGCGCGTCGAAATCGGTGTTGCCTTCTTTGGCGAGTGAGCCCATGAAGCCGCCCGCGAAGCTATCACCCGCGCCCGTCGGGTCAACCACGTCGGAGAGCAAAAAGGCTGGAACGACAAACCGTTGGTCGCCCTGGATAAGCACACAACCGTGCTCGCCTTTCTTGATTACCACGGTCTTCGGCCCCATGGCCATAATGGCCTCGGCGCCTTTAAGAATGTTTCGCTGGCCTGTCAGATCCTCGACTTCCGAGTCGTTGATGATCACGGCGTCGACCTGCGCGAGCACCTTCTTCAGGTCGTCCAGTGCGGTGTCAATCCACAGGTTCATGGTGTCGAGGCCCTTAAACGCGGCCTCCGACTGGTCTAACACCTCGAGTTGCAACGCCGGATGGATGTTGGCGAGGAACAGAAAGGGCGCCTCTTGGGCTTTGGGCGGCAGCTTGGGATGGAACTGCTCGAACACATTCAACTGAGTGTCAAGCGTGTCACGGTTATTCATATCATCATGATAGCGGCCAGCCCATCGGAAGGTCTTGCCCGAGGCCGTTTCGAGCCCCTCAGTGTTGATGTTCTTGCTCTTCAACAGGCCCACGTGTTCGTTTGGGAAATCCTCGCCCACGACGGCGACCATGTGCACAGGCACATAGTTCGCGGCCGCCAAAGAGAAGAACGTGGCTGCTCCGCCCAAGCCTTCTTCATTCCGGCCGTGAGGTGTTTCCACGGTATCCAGGGCTACGGAGCCAACAACGGTCAATTCCATGCCAAAATGTTCCTTTCTATGGTTTTGCATACAAATATCTTGCGAGACTAATCGATGGGATGAGCGGGCCTCCTTTGTCCTCTGCCCCACGCGGAAGCCGCTCCGGCAAGTAGCGTGCAAGGACTTTATACTAACAAAGCTGGGCCAGTTGCGTCACATTTTGGCGTTGCCGCCCAATGGCGCTCGGGTGATTAGAGGATGGCGGCGTCTGGCGCGAGGGTTGAACAAAAGCCGCCTCGCGCCGGCCGTTTGTGCCTTTTCAGGGGGCTCTGTTATCATTCATAGTAAGCGTGTAAGAGGGTAAAGGAGTTCCCATTTCGTGTTAGGAAAGTTTGCTAAGCTCATTCAGACCATCTTCGGCACCAGCAGCGAGCGGAAGATTAAGGAATTGATACCGCTCGTCGAGGCTGTCCGTGAACATGAACAGCGTCATGTGGACATGGACAACGCGACGCTGCGGGCCCAGACCGGCGTGTTCAAAGAAAGGCTGGCGCAAGGCGCGTCACTCGACGACATTCTGCCCGAAGCGTTCTCGGCGGTATGTGAGGCGGCCAAGCGCGTCGCCGGGCTGCGCCCCTTCGACGTGCAGATCATGGGCGGCGTGGTGCTTCACCGCGGCGATATCGCCGAGATGGTTACGGGTGAAGGGAAGACGCTGGTCGCCACCATGCCTATGTACCTCAACGCGCTCACGGGGCGTGGCGTGCATCTGGTGACAGTCAACGACTTCCTGGCCCGGCGCGACCGGGAATGGATGGGGCCGATTTTCGAGTTCATGGGCCTGACAGTCGGGCTGATCCAGCATGATATGAGCACTGGCGAACGCCAAGTCGGCTATCGCGCCGACATCACCTATGGCACCAACCACGAGTTCGGGTTCGACTACTTGCGCGACAACATGGCTCTGCGCCCGGAAATGCGGGTGCAACGCGAGTTGCACTACGCCATTGTGGACGAGATCGATTCGATTCTCATTGACGAAGCGCGCACCCCCCTGATTATCTCCGGCCGGCCCGAGAAGAGCGTCGATATGTACTACAAGGTCGACGACGTGGTGCGTCAAATGCGGCGCGACAAGCACTACGAAGTCGAGGAGAAGGGCCGGCATGTGATGATCACCGAAGAGGGCATGGAAGCGGCCGAGCGCATGCTGGGCATCGAAAACCTCTTCACGGAGCATCTGGGCACCGTGCACATGATCGAGAACGCGATCAAGGCGCACAATTTCTTCAAGAAAGATGACGAGTACGTGGTGCGGAGCAACGAGGTTCTCATCGTTGACGAATTCACGGGCCGCATCATGGAAGGCCGCCGGTATGGGGACGGGATGCACCAGGCTCTCGAAGCCAAAGAACGGGTCCCCGTGAACTTCGAGACCCAGACGGTCGCCAGCATCAGCTATCAAAACTACTTCAAACTGTACAAGAAGCTGGCGGGCATGACCGGCACGGCCATCACCGAAGGCCAGGAATTCGACCAAATCTATGGGCTTGACGTCATCCAGATTCCTACAAACCTTCCGCTGATTCGCGAGGATAAGCCTGATCTGGTCTTTGCCACCGAACAAGGCAAGTTCAACTGGGTCGTTGACGAGATCATCCGCATTCACGAGACGGGCCGGCCGGTGCTTGTGGGCACCGTGTCCATCGAAAAGTCCGAGAAGCTTGCCGATCTTCTTCGGGAAGGCGGGATCACCGAGTTTCAAGTGTTGAACGCGAAATACCACGAAAAAGAGGCCGCCATTATCGCCAACGCGGGCAAGAAGGGAGCGATCACGATCGCCACCAACATGGCCGGCCGCGGTACGGACATCAAACTCGCTGAAGGCGTGCGTGAATTGGGCGGCCTGGCGATCGTCGGCACCGAACGCCACGAATCGCGCCGCATTGATAACCAGCTACGCGGCCGTGGCGGCAGGCAAGGCGATCCCGGCACGACGCAGTTCTTCGTCAGCCTCGAGGACGAAGTCGCCCGGCTATTTGGCGGCGACAAAGTCAAGCGCATGGTCGACTGGTTCGGCAGCCAGCAGATGGACGACCAGCCGCTTGACCAGTCCATGGTGATGAAGTCCATCGAGCGTGCGCAGAAGCAAGTCGAAGAGCAGCACTTCGAGATGCGCAAGCATCTCATTAAGTACGATGACGTCAGCAATACGCAGCGTCAGATCATCTACGCCATCCGCCGTGACGTGCTCGAGGACCACGACGTCACGGAGCGCATCCACCAGATGTTTGAAAACGTGGTGGCCGACGCCGTAGCCGATTTCGCGCCGGAAGACCAATTGCCCGATGAATGGGATCTGGAAGGCCTCGAGGCGCGTTTGCATCAGATGTTCGGCATGGAATTCGACATCGAGGCGCCGGAAGTCGAGGAAGGCCAGCCCGCGAGCGACGAGTCCGGCAATCTTGCTGATGACCTCTACGCGCAGGTTCTTGAGGAATACAAGCGGCGAGAAGAGCATATTGCCGAGGATCTGCGCAAACGTCTGACCGAAACCTATGGCGAACGGGCGAAAGGTATTGACTTCCATCAACTGGCGCGGCGCCGGATCCATGACTATGAGCTGATGGTGCTCCTGCGCACGGTGGATGACAAGTGGATCGACCACCTCTACTCCATGGATTATTTGCGCGAGTCGGTACGGCTTCGCGCTTATGGCCAGCGCGATCCGCTGATCGAATACAAGCAGGAAGCCTACGAGATCTTCGAATCAATGATGAAGAACATCGATGAAACAGTGACCCAGACGCTGTTTCGTCTCACGGATCCCGAGGTGGTGCGCGCGCGAGAGAGCAAGGCGCAGAAGGGCGGGGTCGCTGCGAAGGACGATCCCGTGGCGCAATTTGGAGAGCATACCTACGTGGCGGCGCCCAAGCAACAGGATCGCAGCTTCGCCAGCTACGACACGAGCCGGTTCGCGTTGGCGGGACAGACGCCCGAGGCAGGCGCTCAACAACAGGCCGGCCGGGTGGATGGCGCGCGTGAAGATGAACGGTCGGCGCAAACCACCACGAAGAAGAAGCCCGCGCCGGTGCGCGCCGAGAAACGCGCCAAACCCAATGACCCCTGTCCTTGCGGCAGCGGGAAGAAATACAAGAAATGCTGTGGGCGGGTGCAAGGCTAGTTGACCCGTTTTGCGCCCCCGGCTTGCCGTTGGGTCAGAAGCTAACCTGAAGAATGGAGAGGCATGGTTGGCGCGCGGCGTGCTGGGGTAAGCCTGCCAACTGTTATGGGGATGAAAGCCGGCGCTCCGCCGGCTGAGCGGCGGCGGCGCCATGGAAGCCGGATATGCATGAGATAACGGTGGCGACACGGCAACACACCGAGTTTGTGGTTATCGATCAACAGGTTCAACGTATCGTCGAGGAGGCGGGCATGCGCGAAGGCGTCGTGCACCTGTTTGTGCCTCACACCACGGCGGGCGTCACCATCAATGAAAACGCGGACCCCGATGTGGTTCGCGACATGAAGCAAATCTTGGAATCCGTGGTCCCCTGGAGAGGGAACTACGCGCACGCCGAAGGCAACAGCGCCGCCCACGTGAAGGCCAGCATGATGGGATTCAGCACGCAGGTGTTCGTGCGTAACGGCCGGCTGGCGTTTGGAACGTGGCAGTCCATTTACTTCTGCGAGTTCGACGGACCCCGCACGCGCAAGGTATGGGCGCAGCTCATCCCTGTCGCGCAGTAAGCAAGGTCCAGCCGAACCCCAGGCTTACCATGCGAAAGGAAACGCCGCCGTGGATATTCGAACTGTTCTGCCTTGCCTGCTGATCCTTGCTTCTTTGCCCGCCGCGCCGGAAACACTACGCGCGGGCGCGGCCATTGTGGACGTCACCCCCGAGCAGTTTCCCGTGCTTATCAATGGCGGCATGCTGACCAGTTCAGCAAACGAGGTGGTTATGCCTGTCAAAGCCCGCGCGCTTGTGTTGGACGACGGCGCGCGGCGAGTCGCGATTGTCGTGGTCGATAGTTGCATGCTCTCCCGGGACTTGCTCGATGAAGCCAAGGCCATGGCTGCCGAGCGGACGAACATCGCGCCGGAGAACATGATGATCGCCGCGACGCATAGCCACACCGCGCCGGCGTCTATGGGCTGTTTAGGCACAGACCCTGACCCGAACTATGTTCCGTTGCTGAAAGAATGGATAGGCGACGTCATCGCGGCCGCGGAGGCGAATCTCGAGCCGGCGCGCATTGGCTGGGCTTCAACTGAAGCGCCGGACCACACGGCCATCCGCCGGTGGATCCGCCGGCCGGACCGCATCGCCGATGATCCCTTCGGCAATCCGACGGTGCGCGCGAACATGCACGCGGCGCGCAATCTCGACGATGTTGTTGGCGAGTCGGGCCCCATCGATCCTGAGTTGCCCCTCATTTCCGTGCAATCCGTGGAAGGCCGTCCTATAGCCGTGTTGGCCAGTTTCTCGATGCATTACTATGGTGGCGTCAGCCCTGTTCACCCCGATTACTTTGGCCTGTTCGCGGAAGGGCTAAAGGAACGGATTGCGCCTGGCGGCGGCGAGCACCCGCCGTTTGTCGGCATGATGGCGCATGGTTGCAGCGGCGACATCTGGCGGCGGGATTACCGCAATCCCGCGCCGGAAGCATTGGATACCATTGAGGGCTACACGGAGACGCTGCTCGACATTGCCATGCAGGCCTATGAAGGCGTTGAGTATACGGCAAACGCCGATATCGCCATGGCCGAAGCGCGCGTGCCGTTGGAATACCGGGTTCCGGACGAGCAGCGGCTCGAATGGGCGCGACGCATTGTTGAGCAAATGGGAGATAGGCCGCCCGAGGACAGGGAAGAGGTCTATGCGCGCGAGCAGTTGTATCTTCATGAGTGGCAATCCACGGAGGTCGTCGTGCAGGCCCTGCGCATCGGGGATATGGCCATTTCCACGACGCCGACGGAAACCTATGCGCTCACGGGGCTGAAGATTAAGTTGCAGAGCCCCATCGCGAACACAATGACCCTGGATCTGACCAACGGCGGCGACGGCTACATTCCACCCCCGGAACAGTATCTGCTCGGCGGCTACAACACGTGGCCCGCGCGGTCGGCCGGGTTGGAGTATGACGCCGAACCGATCATTGCGGAAACAGCGTTGCGCCTGCTCGAAGAGGTCGCCGGAGAGCCGCGGCGCGCCCCCGAGCAAAGCCGGGGCCCGGCGGCGCAAGCGACCCTGGATCGTGAGCCCTTGGCGTATTGGCGGCTGGATGAGTTCGCAGGTCCTTGGGCCGGGGATTCATCTGGAAACAATCGCCATGCCATGTACGAACCGGCGGTGGCGTTTTTTCTTGACGGGCCGCGTTCAGAGGCATTCTGTCGGGACGGCGAGACCAACCGGTCCGTGCATTTCGCGGGTGGGCGCCTGCACGCGCGCTTGGCGGATCTTGGCGATTCCTACAGCGTGTCGATGTGGTTTTGGAACGGGATGCCCGCCGATGGACGCGAAGTGACCGGGTGGATGTTCTCGCATGACCATGACCACGGAGTGGACGCCAACGGTCTGCATCTGGGCGTTGGCGGAACCGGTGGAGACGCTGGCCGGCTGATCCTTCAGCACGGCATTGGCGGCGCGCACGTCGCGGGGTCAGCCGAGATCGAGCGATGGGCGTGGAACCATGTAGCGCTGGTCCGCGATGGCGACGAAGCGCGCGTCTATCTTAATGGCGCCGCCGAACCGGAAATCGTCGCGGAGGTTTCTTCCGGGTCGCTCTTGGCCGATGACTGGTTCTTCGGCGGCCGGTCGGACAACGCCTCCAACTGGGAAGGCCGCCTCGACGAAATCGCCATATTCGATCGCGCGCTGAGCGCGGAGGACGTGGCCGCGTTGAGCGGGGAGTAGGAAAGCCGAGCCAGAGGCTGCGGCTTGGGCTACTCAACCTCGTAACACGCGCGCCAAGAGCGGTCCACAGTGGATAGACAGTTTCTCAAGCCCAACGGTGTTTCCGGCGGAGAACGAACCACCACAGCATGCCGAGCGGGATAAGGGCCACCGGCAAGGGCGCTTCCATGGCGTACGGGTCAAAGTAAGCTGGCGCAAAGCCGTATAGCGCAATCGTGGTTAGGGCAGCGGTGTTTAAAATGGCGAAAAGGATATGGGCCATCGGGGCGCGGTTAAGGAAGTAGTAGTACGTGGTGAGCACGCCGACCCACAAGAATGCCGTAAGAACGGCGTATGAACTCCATAGCGCCGCCGCGCCCTCGAAGAGGAACGCGAAAACCCACGCCGCCAGACCAAGCCAACCGAAGAACAGCCAGACACCCATGTAGATGTTACTGGTCATTTTCGACATGCTTAAGGAATGCGGGTCGCCGGGCGCCGGTTCATCCGCATCCGCGCCGCGCCACGTCAGCGCGCCGGATTTGG
>PUMX01000163.1 GCA_003552485.1 Candidatus Hydrogenedentota bacterium | reverse complement strand
TTTGACCAACTGCTTTGTGCACAGCAGCGGTTCGGATTGTGAATTCACGTGCTGCTAGGTCCTATATTGCCGGGGGGCATGCGTTGTCGCCGGGTTCTCTCCGGCGCGCAACAAACCTACGCACGGAGAACCTGGCCAGAAGTTAACGCCGACGCCGCTACATCATGATTGGAAACAGCCTTTGTTCCTAACGAAACAGGAATGCAACGGCAAGTCCTCCGTCACCTCACGTGATGGCCATTTACGAAATACTCCGATATCCCGCGGCCCAATTCGTTGGCTTGCGCCCGGTATCCGTCTCTTGTGCTCAAAGGCGTATTCATGTTGACTTCAAGGGTCAGCGAAATACAGTGACCGGTGGTATTCATTGCAACCCAGTCGGATGATTTACTCATCTCCGACACATCCAGGTCCCGTGCACTGTACTCGATTTGCGTCATGGATTGCCCGAGCCTCGTCTGCCTTCTTATGCCGGCCGTTTCAAAGTAGCTCCGTCGATTGAGCCGTTGTTTCTCGGTCGGCAGATTGTCGGCCAGAGCGCATATGAAGTAGGGGTGGGTCCGATTGCCGGGACCATGAAAGTCCATAAAGAAATCTACTTCGCCGGCCTCCGCCATTTCGGCAAGCATCGACTTCATGGCGCGTTGTTCCGGCCAGTAAGCGGGCTCCTTATGCCAGCCCCGGTTATGATCATGTGGTTTCTGGTTCTTACCGGTTCTGCCTTCGACGACCCCATCAACGTCAACAATGGGAATGACGGTGATCACTGCGTGTTCGCGCAACACCGCCGCCGCGGGTTCATGTGACGCCAGCCAACACGCCAGCTCGTGAAGAACCCAGCTGCTGCCCGATTCGAAGGCATGCGTTCTCGCTTGAAGCCAAATCCCGCATTTTTTTCGCTGATCGGCAAGGCTATTGAATCGAAGTCCCGTAACCGGACGATTGGATTGCGTCTTGCACAATTCAAATACTTCCACATTCGGAGCATGTTCCACTTCAGGGACAAGAATGCTCTCAATGTGCTCGGGCGTGTATGGCAAGTCGTAAGCGAACCAGACTTTGTCCGCCTTGACGTTGTGCCTGTACACGAAGAACCGCTGGCCATCCCTTTCGTGCCGTTCGCCGGTGTCTGTCAATCCCCAGACCTGCTGGTCATAACTAAAGAATGCTTGGGGGCTGATTCCGGCAATTCCCGGACTGTCCATATCAAGCTCGAGCACCACGTCTCGTCCTGCTTCCCCAGGCTCAAGACCTTCCAACAGAAAATGCCACCAGAGCTGGCTCCAGCGCTCATCCCGTTCCTTATGCGGCGAGAACGTGACGGTGACTGGATCGGTTTCAGTCAGAACAGCCGATCCGCCCCCACTCACGAAATCAGTGCGAATTGTTACCGAAGAATCTCTCGCATTCCCCGCCGCCTGAGCCAACGAGGGCGCAACGGAGCGCTTGCCTCTCAGGTGAGAACCAGTCGCGCCGGCCGCCATAGCAGCCGCCGACCATCCGAGAAATCCGCGTCTTGTCAATGTCACGAGGTGCGTTTCCTTTTGCCCGCCATTATGCGAGAGTGAGGGATAACTCAAGAGGGTCTGGCGATCTTATCGGGGAAAGCCGCGTGGAGCAGCAAACGATTCAGGCGCACCACATCCGGGGCGGACAACTCGTCTCGCGGTCTGTCCAACAAGTCTTCGGCTTCGCCCGGCATGCTGACGTCCGCCCACGCTTCCGGGTCGTAGAGTTCCCGCTCGGTCAAAACGTTGTTGATTTGCTCGAGGATGCCTTCGCGTACTTCCGGCGGCAACTGATCCGGCGAAATACCAGTCACGTATTGCTGGGCCTGAGGCTGCAACACATCGTAGATCCGGCGGGCCGGGCTGGGCGTGTCGTCTTCGGCGGCGGTTTGAATCGCAGCTATGAGCCCCTCCCAGTCAAGCACATCCTCGCTACGCAACACAGGACCTCGCTCCTCCGGCTCAGGCGCAGGTTCCTCGCGCTCGCGAATCTCGGTCAGCCGCAAGTTACGGACCCGCGGCTGCTCCGCGCGCAACCGGCCGGTCTCCATGTCAAGTTCGATACGCGGCCCCGACATCTCCCCCATGTCGCTGGTCACGACGGGATCGCCCGTGAACACCACTATGGAGCGGGCCATGTCAATCTCGCCTTCGCCCGCCGTCACAGTGACGGCCATCCCTTGCTGAGTAAATTCGACCCGCACATCGCGTTCAAGCACAACGCGCAATTCATCCTGAGGCCCCTCGCCCAAGAAACGCACTTCATCGGCCCAAAGGTGAAGCGGCTGTTGGTTGGGATCCGTCGGCTCCACCCAGATATGAACGTTGCCTGAGAGTCTTTCAGGCCAACCGCCCAAGTCGGACACCAACCGGTCCGCATCAAAATTGAGATACTCGAAATCATACATGAGATCGTCGTTCTGCGCGCCCGCAGTCGCTGCGAATACCACACAGAGGATGGCAGAGCACAAGGTTATGGGTAGACCGTGATGCGTCATGACTCGGAAATGCTCCTCAGGTCAATCGCGCCGGAAACGCCGTCGAGTTCGATATGATCGTCGTCCGGATAGAATATCATGGATTCAGCGTGAAGGCGCATACCTCCCGCTTCCATACGCAACGGTTGATCGGTGCGCGCCGTGCGCGTTTCGTTTTCCCACACGATAGTGTCCAGTTCAAAATGCGCGTCGGGTCCAGTCAGAACCACGCCATCTCCCAACAAGGCCTGCCGTCCCTCTTCGTCGAGGCGTCCCGCGCCCGCCTCCAGTTCGTAGATCGTGCCGTCGCGCGCGCGGATCGTGGCCTCGGCTTGCTGGAACTGCCAAAGACCTTCGCCGGTCCGCAACGTATATGGAGAGGAGACGGTAAAAACCGGTAGCCGCGGCTCCTCGTCAACGGCCTCATCATCAAACAGCCGCAGCACGATGTCGCCCACCATCGCCCCTTCGGTGGGAGGCGCCGCATCATCTTCTAGGCGCTCCTCGGGTTCGTCTTGCGGCACAGGCGCAGCCGGTTCCGGATCGGGCTCGGCATTCATGTCGCAACCGGGCGCCAGAACCCAAACCGCCAGTAGGATAATCAGCAGCTTCATACTCCGGGCTCCACGCCGCTCCGCATGTGTTTCACAGGCCCAGATCATGCTTGCGATTTAGCCCTTCTGAGGTTGATTGCGCCGATAGACCGCGCGCAATCCTTTGAGGGTCAGCAGCGGATCCACATGGTGGACGCCATTCGCTACGTCGGCGATAAGGGCGGCATACCCGCCCGTGCTGATCACCGTCGGATTGTCGCCGAGCTCCGCGCGAATGCGGCCGATCATACCATCCACCATATCCGCGTATCCCAGCGTCAATCCGGCGCGGATCTGATCCACCGTATTCTTACCCAACGCCGATGGTGGCCGGCTGATGTCAATGCGGGGCAGTTTGGCGCATTTATGGAACAACGCGTCGGCGCCAATCTCGATGCCCGGCATGATGCAACCACCGCGATACTCGCCGTGTTGCGTGATAACGTCGAATGTAGTTGCTGTGCCAAAATCTATGATGATCAGGGAACCGTCGAACTGTTCGCGCGCGCCTACCGCGTTCACGATGCGATCCGCGCCAACCTCCTTAGGGTTATCCACGTGAATCACAAGGCCGGTCTTCACGCCGGGCCCCACCATGAGCGGCGTGATCCCAAAGGCATGGCGGCATACGCCCGTAAGCGGACAGTCGATGGGAGGCACAACGCTCGCGATGCAACACCCTTGCACCTCTTCACGCTGAATGCCTTCCTCTTGAAGCAACATACTGATGAGAATCCGGAACTCGTCTTCAGTCCGGTAATGACTGGTGAACAAGCGCCAATGAGCCCGCAACCCGCCGTTATCGTACAGGCCGATCACGGTGTGCGTGTTTCCCGCGTCGATTACCAAGAGCAACTATCCATTCCTTCCAGTAGCGTCACGTCACGCGATTCCCCGGCCATAAGCCGATGGCTGCCTTCGGGCGTAGCCAGAATCAGCGCTCCGGACACGTCGATCCGCGAAACCGTAGCCACCATATTCTTGTAACGAACGCGGCGTCCCTCGAGGTTACAGGCTGCCGCCCATTCGTCGCGGATAGCGTCGTACCGCCCGTCGCGCAAAGCGGCGATCCGCCGATCCAAGTCATGGATAAGGTCGCGGACAAGCGCCGAGCGATCCACCGGGGCGTTCGTGGCCATGTATACCGACGTCGCGGAGTCCTGAAGGTCTCGAGGAAAATCGCCGGGCGCATGATTCGCGTTGATGCCGATGCCGACCGCGCTGATGCGCTCCCGGTGTTCAACAAGAATACCGCTGATCTTGCGCCCTCGCACTAGTAAGTCATTGGGCCATTTGATGTCGGGTAACACATAGGGCCGCAATGCCTCACGCACGGCCAGCGCCGCGGCGAACGGCAGCCCGTCAAGCGGACCGTTCACGGTCACGGTTAGGTAAACGCCCTTGCCGGCCGCGCCCCGCCGTCTGTGCATCCGCCAGGACAAGCGTTCCATCTCCGCCGATGCGTAACGCAGTGGCGTTGGTCGAGTCGAGGCGCGGATACACAAGAATTCTCGCGCCGATGACGGTGGTATTCAGGGGCGGTATCTCCAGACCGTTGGGGTGCGGTTGTTCACTCATTGCGTATTTCCAGCGAAAGATTCAGCGCAGGCGCTGAATGAGTTAAGGCGCCGACGGAAATCAGATGCACGCCTGTCCGCGCGACCTCACGGACCCGGTCCAAACTCATGTCGCCGCTGGCCTCCAACACAACGCCCGCGCCCGACGTTCGCTTAACCGCTTCCTGCAAATCGCCGATAGCCATATTGTCCAACAGAATGGCGTCGGCGCCGGCTGCAATGGCTTCATCCACCTGGGCCGGGGTCGCCGCTTCCACTTGAATGCGCACCAAGTGATGTGCGCTCGCGCGTGCGGCCTCGACCGCCGGGCGAACGCCGCCCGCGGCGACTATATGATTGTCTTTAATCAACACGCCGTCGTACAAAGCAAAGCGATGGTTTCGGCCGCCACCATGACGGACCGCCGCCTTCTCCCACTCGCGCAGAAGCGGGGTGGTCTTGCGGGTGTCCACTATCACGGCGTCCGTTCCGGCGATGGCGTCGCAATAGCGCGCCGTCAGCGTGGCCACGCCCGATAAACGTTGGGTAAGGTTCAATGCGACCCGCTCGCCGGTTAACACGGCGCGCGTCAGGCCAGAAAACGTCGCCACCGTATCGCCGACGGCGATACGGGTTCCATTCGCCGAGCCTCTCCAGTTACATACGCCGGCCTCAAGCCGGTCGAACACGGCGCGGAACAGTTCAATCCCGCTTAATACGCCGTCCGCCTTGGCCGTCAACACCGCCGTGCAACGCGCGTCCTCCGGAACGGTGGCCGCTGTCGTTAGATCCCCCGGGCCTATATCTTCGGCCAGCGCCCGCTCCAACAAATCCGCCACGTTCCACTGCATACGATTTCCTTCTCCTCCTGTGAGCGTCGAATCGTACCATGAAGACGGGACAGTGTTCGAATCCTCGAGCCGCCCGGCAGCTCTGACGCCGACTGGCTATGAAGTGCTGCGTCGTAGCGCCGGCTTCCCGGTCGGTATCCTCCCTCAAGCATACCGGCTATCGCCCTTGCGCCGCCCATACGGGTTCGCTTATGGTCTAAGACATGCAAAGTGTCACACAATCCAAGGGAGGCTATCACCATGTCTGGCGCCGTTAACATGATCCGTCCGTTCGCTTCTATCATTGCCGCCATACTCTTACTGGCTTTGGCCGCAACCGCGGTATGGGCCGACGACGCCGAGAGCGTTTACGCGGAGAACCGCGCCGCGCTCGATGAGTACTTCGCCCACCAGGTCGAGGCGCTTGCGGCGGAATCGGTCATCGAAATCCCAAGCGCTGAGGATTGGCCGGAACAACGCGAGGCCTATCGCCAGCAGTTACTTTACAGTCTGGGGCTCGAACAATTGCCCGAACCCGCGCCATTAGAAGCCGAGATCACCGGCGTCATTGAACACGACGACTTCACGGTGGAGAAGCTGCATTTTCAGTCGATGCCGGGACTCTATGTCACAGCCAATCTGTATATCCCCAACGACCTCGACGAATCCGCGCCGACCATCCTCTATTTGTGCGGGCATGCGCGGCGCGTTGAGGACGGCGTGAGTTTGGGCAACAAGACGGCGTACCAACACCATCCTGCGTGGTTCGCGCGGCATGGTTACGTATGTCTCATCGTTGACACCATTCAACTTGGCGAGATCGAAGGATTGCACCATGGCACGCACCGCGAGGGCATGTGGTGGTGGAATAGCCGTGGATACACACCCGCGGGCGTTGAAGCCTTCAACGCCATGCGCGCCCTCGACTATCTCGAAACCCGGGACGAGGTAGACGCGGAGCGTATCGGCGTGACGGGCCGATCCGGCGGCGGCATTGGCACGCTCTATCTGTCCGCGCTTGATGAACGCGTCGCCGTCGCGGCGCCTGTGGCCGGAATCACGGATATACAGAACCATGTGGCTGATTTCCTGACGCCGCGCCATTGCGACTGCAACTATTTCCCCAATCTGCACCGTTTTGACTACGCGCGCATCGTCTCGCTCATCGCGCCGCGACCGTTGCTCATCGCGAACACCGACCGCGACGCCATCTTCCCGCTCGATGGCGTGCAACGCGTGCATGCGGAGGTGCGCGATGTGTACGAAGAGCTTGGCGTTGAGGAAGACTTGGGCCTGGCCATCGCAGTCGGCGGTCATTCTGATACCCAGCCGCTGCGCGTGCCGGTGTTCGACTGGTTCAACCGGCATCTCAAGGACGAATCCCCGCTGATTGACTCGCCCGCCGAACCGTTCATCGAGGAAGCGGAGCTGCGGGTATTCGAAGAACTGCCCGAGGACGAGATTGTGACCACCATCCACGAAACCTTCGTGCCTATGGCCGAAGCCGCAACGCCGGACAGCGTCGAGGCCTGGGAAGAACAACGAGGCGAGTTCCGCGCAAAGCTCGAAGAAAAGACGTTCCGTAACTGGCCCACCGAGTTCCCCGACCTCGACCCGGAGCAGTTGTTCAATGCCGAGGCGGACGGCGTCCGGCTGGAAGCATGGAGCTTTACGGTAGAACCTCACGTGCGGCTCCCCATCTATTTCGCTCGGGCGGCGGATGTAGCGGTTCCCGAACGCATCTTCATCAGCGTCGCCGATGACGAGGGCTGGCAAAATGCGCTGGCCGCGTTGCGAACGGCGTTCGCCGATGAGCTACCCGATTACCCTGAAGTCGAAGCCGACGAGGACATGTTTGCGCTGGGACGCCGTCTGCTTGAGGAAAGCGGCGCCGTCATCGCTATGCTGCCGCCGCGGGGCGTGGGGCCGGGCGTGTGGGCGGACCCCGAATCGAGCGACGCCGTTCATCTGCGCCGCTGCTTTCCCATCCTCGGTCAGACGTTAGACGGTCAGCGCGTGCTTGACGTATTACGTGCGTTGGAAGGGCTGCGCACCGTAACCGAGGACATTCCAGTAACGGTCATCGGCAATAACGATATGGCGGGCGTGGCGCTGTACGCTACCGTAATGGATGGAGAAGTGGATGCGGCGCACCTCGTCAACCCGCCGATCTCGCATATGGACGGGGTCGAGTTGATGAACGTGTTGCGGTTCATGGATATGCCCCAAGCCGTGGCGCTTGCCCTCGAGCACAGCCAAGTAACGATCAACACCGAAGATCGGGACGCCTGGGACTACGTCCAGGCCGTCGCTGAACTGCTCGATCGCGAAGATTACCTGCACTTCGAATGAAAAGAGACCAACGCACTAGAGATTAGTCTCAAAATCTGGTGGAAAGGAAAGCGCAATGCGTAGGAAAACGCTATCGTTTCTCCCCACACTGGCCGTGCTCCTCATAGCCGGCCTATTCATGGCGTCAACGTGGGCCAGCGAGCAATCCGGCCGCCTCATAGTGGATGTTTTCGAGGCGGAAGAGGAGGGCTACCATACCTACCGGATCCCTTCGCTCGCGACGGCCGCTGACGGATCGTTGATTACAATCGTTGAAGGCCGTCGCGACCGTGCCCACGATCCCGGCGGCGGCCATATCGACCTGGTGTACAAGCGTAGCGTCGATGGAGGCGCCACATGGTCGGATCTCATGGTCCTTGACGAATCCGAAGAAGGCTGGGGCGCGTCGAATCCCGTCACGCTGCTCGATGAGGACAACGCCCGGCTGTGGGTGTTCTTCTGCCGCTGGATGCCCGACCGTGG
The DNA here is from genome assembly GCA_003552485.1 of Candidatus Hydrogenedentota bacterium. Taxonomy (GTDB): domain Bacteria; phylum Hydrogenedentota; class Hydrogenedentia; order Hydrogenedentales; family SLHB01; genus PUMX01. Next base: position 1,948 of record PUMX01000163.1, on the reverse strand, counting down.
CGGGCGCAATTCGCAACCTGGTGAACGGCACAATCAGCTTTGGGCGCGTTACAGCGATGACCACGGCGCGACATGGTCCGACGCCATCGACCTGACCGAAGACGCGCGCGACGTCGAGCATTGGGGCGCCAGCGTATTCGGTCCCGGCAGCGGCGTATACACGGAAGCCGGCGCGCTGGTTGTGCCGGCCTATTCCAGCGAGCCCGGCGGCGAACCCGGAGAAACACAGGACCGGACGCGCGTGTTCCGTAGTGATGACGGGTGGGAAACTTGGCTGAAAAGTCACGCGTTTGTGCTGCGTAGCGAAGACGGAGGTGAAACCTGGGAGCGTGGCGCCCTGATCGACGCGGAGACCTCGGAGCCCCAGGTCATCCAACTCGCCAGCGGTGAATTGCTGCTCGACGCGCGCCAGGTTGAATCCGATCACCGCTGGCAAGCGTTGAGCGACGACGATGGCCGCACGTGGACCGAACTGCGCCCCGGCGTCGAGGTTACGCCCATTGCTACGGGCCTTGCTGGGTGGAGCCCGGAAGAAAGCGGCGAGGAGTTTGTTCTATGGACCGGCCCCCGTGGCCCCGGTCGTAACGATTTGGTCTTGCAGGTAAGCGGCGATGGCGGCCGCACCTTTACGGAACAACAGCTTATTCAAGAAGGCCGGGCCGCATATTCAGACCTGACGATAATGGGTGATGGCGGCGTGGGCCTTATCTACGAACGTGGGCAGCGAGAGGACGTGCCGGGCGGCACCGTGCCAAAGGCAATCACCTTTACCGTGTTGGATGCCGGCGTAATCGTTGACGAGTGACGCAGGAGCGATAGCATGACGGGTCGTATTCGAGGAACAGCAGGGTTCGCTTTAACCCTTATACTCGCGATACTCACGGGGATAGTTGGCGCCGCGACAGCAAATGCGGAGCAGTCAGACACATCGAGCGGAATACTCGACCCTCTGGACAAGGAGCGGCTGGGCACAAAGATTCACTGTGTCATGGGCCGCAATTTCCACGCCACAGATGATAGCCTATACCTAGGAACTATCACGCACATGGCCTACTGCAGCGGGCAAGGCCACAACCTGCTATTCTGGCGCCGTCCGCTTGAGGGCGGCACATGGACGCTCACCCCTATCCGCCCCGAGCGAATGCCGGGCATGATCAGCATTTTGCCCCGCGAGGGACGCCACGGGGAAACCCTGTTTCTCTACGTGGACCGCCAAGACGAAGCCGAGCGCGTCGTTTACCTCGAGCGGTTTACTGAAGAACACGGACTCGAGGAAGTCTTCGAGTATTCGAACGGCGCGGGTGTGCTTAATCCCATCGCCATACCCGCGCCGGACACGCCGGCTCTGCATGTCCTTATTCCGGACCGCACAGACACATACATTCGGTGGTTCGTGATCGACCGGGACACCAACGAAGCCGAGCGGTTGGATGACATACCCATGCCGCGCACCGGCGCCCGGCTTTACGATTATCACGTTGAGGGCGCGCGCCTCATACTGCCCACCGCCGTTTCGCGTGAATTGCACCTGCTTGTGATTGACCTTGAAACCGCGGAATACGAGATGAAACACCTTGACACGGCGGAATCACCCGACAATCAGCCGCCGAGGAACATGACAATCCATCCTTTTCACGAACAGGGGCTGTACGTTATCACCTATTTGCGCCCTACCAGCTTCTCGGACCGTCCCCGGACGGGACTCGTGGGTGAAGTAGTGGCGCACGCAGTATGTATGGAACGCCTCACGTCCGTTGAACACACCGTGATCGGCGGGTTCAACGCCGAAGGCGCGGCGACTCATCACATCAATAGCGCCAAAATCAGTGAAGACGCTTTCGTCATGGCCCACACCACCGTAGACGAAGTGCATCAGCGTCACGTGACAGGCGAATATGAGAATTTCGTATCGGGCCACGTGAACCGTTGGCGGCTGACGCCGGATGGC
>PUMX01000127.1 GCA_003552485.1 Candidatus Hydrogenedentota bacterium | reverse complement strand
CCGCAGGCGTACGGCTTGCGCGATCATCGAAGCGATAATCGACAGCAGGCGCACGTCTTCTTCGAGGGCCACGCTCGCCTCAAAGAGCCGGTCGACGCTGAGCGCGCCGACGGTCTCGTTTCCGATCTTGATCGGCACGCAGATAAAGGCGATGTTATCCTTGCTCAGTTTTTCCCGGGCCCCCGTCCGGTCGAGAAACAAGGGATCATCGCTTATTCGCGGCACAACCACGGGCCGGCCGGTCTGCGCAACGCGGCCGGTAACGCCCTCGCCGGGCTTATAGCGGCCGCGCCCCTGTTGGCTCTCCGACAAGCCGTGCGCCGCCTCGATAAAGAGTTCGCCAGACTCCCGGTCGTACAGTGTGAGCGTGCCGCGCACCATGCCCGTATTGTTCGCAATGGCTTTGAGCACGGAGCCCACCTCGTCCCGCAGGTCCATGCTCCGATCCAGCGTCTGACTGATCTCGAACAGCAGGGTAAGCTCCGAAACCTCGCGGCGTACTTGGTTCTCAATACGCTCGGTGATCATGGATATGATCCTTGTTTTTGGCGCAATATCTACATCTCGGCGCCATCCAGCGGGAAAACATACATTTCAGTATGAAAGAAGTGCGATTCTAGCATAGTCGTAGCCGCAATGCACGTCTTCCTACGGGGCGGTTAGTTAAATGCGAAAAACTGCGCCGCGTGTGGCATTGGGCGCTAGAAGAAGAGCCACTCCGCCTCGACGAATGTAAACGCGTCATCACAGCGTTGGGGGCAAACGCCTGGAGAGTCTTGCAGATGAGCCAGCATCGCGTCTGACCGCGTAGGCGTCCCGCAGAGTTATTGATGGCCCGGTCCATCAGGCGGCGTGGCGCATTCTTTACGCTAGTCGCGAGAGGAATTTGTGATGCGCGCGGGGGAAGGCGTACCGCCCGGTTTGCGAGGGAAACACCCACTTCAACTCGGTGTGTTCTCTTGGTTCAGGCGCCCCCTGCTGAACGGCGCACCGATACACATGCAGCGTTACCCGCAGGTGGGTGTAAGCGTGGTTAACGACCGCCACCAGTGGACCGGGCGTAACGACTAATCCCACCGCGTCCTGGGCGGTCCGTTCAAGCGCGGCTTGATGCGCTTCGCCCGGCTGGATCTCTGCGTTCGGGAACTCCCACAGTCCACCCAGCAGGCCGCTTGGAGGACGTTGCCCGATGAGATAACGGCCGCGCCGCGTGATAACGGCCACAATGCGTTGCTGATGCGGCGCGGCCTTCTTAGCGTTACGGACGGGTAGCAGGTCTTGCTTGCCCTGCTGATGCGCGCGGCAGCGCCGCCGCACGGGACACTGCTGGCAGGACGGACTGCGAGGCGCGCATACCCGCGCGCCCAATTCCATGAGCGCCTGGTTAAAATCGCCGGGCGCGTCGCCGGGCACGATTTCACGCGCAATGCCCCACAAGCGGCGCGTCACGGGCGCCAAATCAATGCTTTCCTCGATGGCGTACAGCCGCGCCAATACGCGCTTAACGTTGCCGTCAACTACCGGCTCGCGTTGGCCGAACGCAATACTCGCCACCGCGCCGGCGGTGTAGTCGCCAACCCCCGGCAGCTTCTTCAACGCCGCGGCTGATTCCGGAAAGCGCCCGCCGTGCTCGTTCACCAGCGCCTTGGCGGCGCGATGCAAGTTGCGGGCGCGGCTGTAGTAGCCCAGCCCTTCCCAGAGCTTCATCACGCTGGCGTGTGGCGCGGCCGCAAGATCATGGACCGTTGGAAAAGCCGCAATGAACCGCTCGAAATACGGCAGGCCCTGATCGATTCGCGTTTGCTGCAGAATCACTTCCGCCAGCCATATGGCGTATGGATCGCGCGTACGCCGCCACGGCAAGTCGCGCGCGTGCTGGTGGAACCAGTTAAGCAGGCTCTTCTGTAGTGTCGTGGACATCGAGGGGACAAGAATACGGGGTCATTCGCGCGGGTCTGCCGGGCCGGTGCTCCGAATCCCCGCTAACAAGGTTCTGGTGGGCCGAATGCTGTCAAACGAAAGAATGGTTCCCTTTCCCTTGGGAATGAGCAACATGGCCCCCCAAGCCTCGACTGGAGCCCGAATACGCCGGACTAACGCGACCGCCGCATCTTCTTCAACGTGGCGTAGGCGTCGTTGAGCGCGCGCATGGTGTCTTCATCGCCGCCGTGATCGGGATGATGGATCTTGGCCTTCTGCCGATACGCTCGCTCGATGTCCTGCCAAGGGGCCGACGGCGACACACCGAGGATCTTGTAGCAAAGATCGGAAGAAGGTCCCCCGCTTGGCGCATCATCGACGCGTTCACCGCGCAATTCGCGCAATCCGCGCATGATCTCGGGCCAGAGTCCAGTCCGGTTCAAAAAGCCGATGACGAACATCAGCACCACGAGAATCATTATTTCCTGAAAGCTTGGCATCGTCCTTTAACTATACCTAAAAAAGGGGCGCCAATGCAGCCATGACGGTCCGCCCCAACCGCTGGCGAAACCCGCAGGTCCAGCGGAGTCGTTGCTCATTCCGGAAATATCGTAGCGTCTGGACTTGTCCCGAACGTTTCCGCCGGCCCGGCCACGCCTTCCCTGCTTGTTCAGAGGTGGTTCCGCCGCGGACACCGCTTTAGCCGGTAACTGGGGCCGCGCGGTGATGGTTCGCAACTTGCCTACCGCAACACGAGTAGCCAGTCATCCGTCGAGGGCGGTTCATAATAGCCGTTCTCTTGAAGCGCGGCGGCGCGGCGATCCTGTGTCAGGGGATCGAACCATTCCGCATTAAGTCCGCCGGCCAGCTGGTCCATGTCCACGTCCAGCAGCCCGCCGTGGCTGACGAAGATCACGGCCCCGCCGCCATCGAGGGATCGTGCGGCCGCGAGCGAGGTGTTCGGGTGTGGTCCCGTCTGTAGCCCCGGCACGCCGTTGGGCGACGTCGCCGTCGTGCGCAGGCGCATCTCGTAGGCAGCGCCGGATTGCCCAAGCGTGAAGTTGCGCGCACTATGGCTTTCCGACAAGGTCACGATTCGCGCCGGACCTGACTGATCATCGCTAGCCGGTGTAATCCACGCCTCTATCGTGAGCGCGCCGCTGTTCCGAACCGCCTCAGTAAGGCGGTCCGCCGCGTCTTCGGTAGCAATAAGCGTGGCGCGCGTCAACTCAAGTCCGTCGTCCCGCCACGCTACGGCGTCGGCGTCTTGGACGTGCAGGTCGAGTGCGGGCTGAACACCGGACACGTCGCGGACCAGCCCGCCCTCGCCCTCATCGAAAGCGTACCGCGCTTGGACGCCATCAAGGTGTTCCGGCGCGCCCGCCGCGTGGTGGTCCTCAATTTCCAAGGCGTCCAGCGCCCGATCATAGACGGCAAGGTGATGGTAGGCGCCGAGCCAAGGGCGCTCACCGGTCACCTCATCACCCAGGCCAAGGCGCATGCCGGCGGCCCACGAAGACATATCGCCTCCAATCTCGCCGGATCCAGCCTGCCTCCCATTGACGTAAATGCGCGCGTTTCCATCGGCCGCGCGCGTGTACACTACGTGCGTCTTTTCAGGGCGAACGGTTCCAGCCTCCTCGTGAACAAGCGCCACGAATTCGAGGCCCGGCTCGATCCGAGGCCAGCCCATCTGCTCCATGATCAACCGCGCGCTCCGGATATAGGCCTGCGCCTCTTCGCTGAGCCCCGCGCCGTAGAGCGGGCCGTCATCGGTCCACTCTCCCGGCCGGTGATACCGCGCGGAAGCCATGCCGCCCAGCACGTTCCTCCACAACTTGCGCAACCCTTCCTCGTACCCTCCGCCGTGGGTGAGGCCGCCGTACATCTTCACGTTGTTCATCGGACGCGGCGAATCAGCGATGCGCCGGCGCTGTTCCTGCGCATTATCCCAATGCGACTGGCCGGTCTGGTGGTTGTTTTGCGAGATGTCCACGTAGGTGTACAGTTCGGGATGATCGAAGGTGCGCCGATGCATGGGATGCGACAGGTCCCAGGGGTCCCACATTTCGGTGACATGGACCTCGACGCCAGCCTCTTCCGCGGCGTCGCGTATGTATTGCGCCCAGTACGCGCCCCACTCGGCCTCTTCATTGGTTTCATTCGAGATGCAATAGAGTATGTGACCGTGCTCCAGAGAAATAGAGAGCATCTTGTCTACGAAGGCTTGCTGGTGCGGCAAAATAACCGTGTTGTTGTCCAGCTCGGGCACGCTGCGGAAAAACGGGTTTTCCCGCTGACCAGGATGGCTGTCGATAACCTCAGGCAGCCCGCTCTCCTCGGCCGTGTAGTTCATGTTGTTCCGGGGGTTGAACGGGTTGCTCCGCCACGGCGCACGCGCGTAATCGAATCGGTCAAAGACTTCGATCTGCACAAATACGCCCCGTTCGCCGGTCCAGTTGACAAAATCCTCGAAGCGCCGCCAGAATTCCTCGCCCATTTCGTTGAGATCATAGAGACCCGTCGATTCATCCAGCGCGAAGCCCCAGGGATTGCCCTCATCGCGGCTAGACATTGTGTTGCGCACGTAATTGCCGCCGCAGGCGGCGAGCAGGTCGAGGTGGCTTTCGAGGCCGTCCGGCCCCACATCGGGATGGTTGAAAAGGTTGTCGTAATCAGAACCGCCCAAGAGCAATACAGGCTCGCCGTTGTACTGCCAGAAGTACGGATCTTCCTCGTAAGGCCGGATACGGTCCTCGCCAGCTGCATAGCCAGCCGCAAGGATTAGGGCCAGAGCCCCCACCACCACAAAATGCCCCTTGCGCATCAAGAACAAGTTTGCGAGCATCACGAGCTTTCCCCTTTCAAAAATGGCCTCGAATAGAATACCCCCGCATAGCGGGGCTTTGCGTGAATCGTATCCACCTCGCCGCCACGGTCAGAAGCGGCGACCGCGTTCGTCGTCGAAGTCAAAGATGTTGTCCACGGCCTCGCCCACCTTCTCGTGGTTCTTCTCAGCTTTACGCTGATGACGCCGAAGCGACCAATTGCGCAGCATCGGCACGGCCTTCATGTACACGTAACCCACCGCCATACCGCCGAAATGCGTGGCGACGGACACGTTGTCCCGGCCTGTCGCGGAAACCAAGTTCATAATAATGACGATGAGCACGATGAAGCGCGCATTGACCGGAAACGGTATGGGAAAGAGGAACAATTCGCGGTTCGGATACAGCACGGCGAATGCGATGAGCACCCCCATGACCGCGCCGCTCGCCCCCACAACCCTGACCGCATCGCCGCCAAGAAACAACGCGGACACATAGGTGCCCATGACCCCGAGCGCGCCGCACAGCAAGAAGAACCGCATAAACTGCCGCGTTCCCAGCACGCGTTCGACATCCGGTCCAAACACAAACAGCCACAGCATATTCAGAAACAGGTGGAGCAACCCTGCGTGCAAGAATATGTACGTGAGAGGTTGCCAGAAGAATCCCTGTAGAAACCCGATAACGTCAAAAGCGAGGAACTGAATCAACAACCCGCCCGGCGGAGCATACATGGCGCCGGGCGCGTAAGGGCTGTGGCCCAGCGGAATGTGCGCCAGAAGCTGAACGGCGAACACGATGACGTTCGCCATGATCAACCAATGGACCGACCAGGTCATGCGGTCCCCATAGCCGAATTCGAACCGGCTCTCAAAGGTGTAAGCGCTTTGCATGAAAGACCTTATCCTATTTCAACGGGGCGGATAGAATGCCGGCGGGTGGGCGTGGGAGACCCTTCAAGCCGGTAAAACAATAGTGCGCAACGGTTTACACGCCACCTGCGGCCTAAGACTCCGGCATTATGACGCGTCTCAATCGTAGCCTGACATATTCAGCGCCATCAGGCAAGCTTGCGCCGCTGGCGGCACGGGTTATTGGACCGTCCGGGCGAGAATAGCCAGCGCCTTGCGGCCGAGCACGAAGCGCTCTTTGCCGCGGGCCTCGGGCGCGTCTTCGGGCGTGTTAAACTCAGCCGGCGAAGGGCGGGCCGTGTTGACCCGCACTTTCCAGATGCCCGGCGGGATACGGAATTCACGGGCCACGAGCGTCGGATTGAACATACAGTACAAACTCACGCCCTCGTTCTGCGACTGATGAAATTGACAGGCCAGGCAGAGGTCCGGGCGCCCCCAGTCCAATTGCTGACCGTTGGGCGCGTACCACGCGAGATCGGGAACGCCGTCGCTATGGCAGGGCTGGCCCGTGAAGAAGGTCGTGCGCCGAAGGACGGGGTTCTGCTTGCGAAACCGGATCATCTCCCGGCAGAAGCGGTGCAATTCCCGGTATTCCTCGAGGAAACGCCAGTCGTACCATGACAACAGATTGTCCTGGCAGTAGGCGTTGTTGTTGCCCCACTGGGTGCGGCCCATTTCGTCGCCGCCAAGCATCATGGGCGTGCCCAGCGACAGGAATAGCGTGGCCAGAAAACCTTTCTGCACGCGCATGCGCAGTTCGTTGACCTCGGGTTCGTCCGTGGGGCCCTCGACGCCGCAGTTCCAACTGATGTCGTGGTTCGAGCCGTCGCGGTTGTTTTCGCCGTTGGCGTGATTGTGCTTGTGATTGTAGGAAACGAGGTCGCGCAGCGTGAAGCCGTCGTGCGCGGTGACAAAGTTGATGCTGTTCTGAGGCGTGCGTCCGTTCACTTGGTAGAGGTCCGGACTGCCCGTCAACCGGAGCGCGAAATCCGCCTTGCTCCCTGGATCGTTGCGCCAGTAGCGCCGCACGTCATCGCGGTAGCGGCCGTTCCAGTCGGCCCAGCGAGATGTGCCGAAGTGGCCAACCTGATACGCTCCGCCGACATCCCACGCTTCCGCGATCAACTTGACCCCTTGCAGCACGGAGTCCTCGCTGATGCGCTGAACGAGCGGCGCGTTGTGGTGTAGATCGCCATGTTGGTCGCGGTTAAGGATCGAGGCCAAATCGAACCGGAACCCGTCCACGTTCATCGTGCGCAGCCAGCATCGCAGGGATTCGATAACAAGGTCGCTGACAACGGGCTGGTTGCAATTGACCGTATTGCCACACCCCGAAAAATCCCTATAGGCGCCGTGTTCGTCCACCAGATAATACAGAGTGTTGTCGAAGCCCCTGAACGACTGCGTAGGACCGTTCCGGCCTCCTTCCGAGGTATGGTTCATCACCACGTCGAGAATGACCTCGAGTCCGTGGGCGTGGCAGCTCTCGACGAGCGCCTGGAATTCGGAGACCTGTTTACCCGTCTGGCCCGCGTCGGAAGCAAATCGGCCAGCGGGCGCGAAGAAATTCAGAGGGTTATACCCCCAGTAGTTGCTTAGGTATTCGCCTGTTTCGGGATTGCGCCGGTGGATTCGGGTTTCTCCACATTCTTGAACCGGCAGCAACTCGATCGCCGTGACGCCAAGGTCCTTGAGATAATCGAGTTTTTCGGCAAACCCTGCGTAGGTTCCAGGGCGCCGCACCGCCGCGGATTCGTGGTACGTGAACCCCTTGACGTGGGTTTCGTAGATGATGGTGTCGTTCATCGGCCACGAGGGCCGGGGCTGCAATCCCGTCACGGCCCCGCCTTCGACGACCATGGTCTTCGGGAAACCCGTGCCCGTGTTGTTCACCACGACGCGGCCATAAGGGTCCACGAGGTACTTCGAGGCGTCATACAACTGGCCGCGCTTCGGGTCTCTTGGTCCATCGACACGATAGGCGTACAGCGCGCCAGCCCGCAGGCCATACACGCGCACTGACCAGACGTGCCCGGATCGGTGTTCAAGCGCGCTGAGTTCGAACTCGTGGGAGGGGGTCGAATCCTCGGCGTGGTCGAACAGGGCCAGCCACACGCGCGAACCATAGCGCGTGTACAGGGCGAACTGCACGTAACCGTCCCGCTGCACGGAACCCAGCGGCGTTGGAGCGCCCGCTGCGACGGTGAGCGATTTCTTTTCTACTTTGGTCTTTTCCGCGTTCAATACAGATCTTCTGGATGGGCTTCGCTCATGCGCCGGCTACTCGCTTGAGATTGGAGCGGCCTGCCTCAAGCATGCGCAGCGTCCATTCTTGATTCAAAAGGATCTCCCCAAACCGCGTGGTCGCTTCGTTCCAAAGAAAGGCCCGAATGAAATCGCGCAAGAAATCGGTAAGAAAGAATTCCTCATCCGGCGCTATCATATGGATGCAATAATCGCCGCGCTCGTCCTGCGCACCCTTGAACTGGATCGGCACATCATTCAGCACGATCCTGCGCTTCTTGGTCTCGGGTTCAGCGGTGGTGGCCACGGTGATATCGATGTCAATGGTCTGCCCGGCCGGTTCACGCAACACAAAACGCGCCCGCGCCTCAGAGCCCTCGAATTCCACCTCTAACGTGTCCCAATCCACCAGTCCATCGGGCATGAGGCGGTGCATGAAACTTAGCGGATGGGGGGCCAGGTCGAGCCAGATTTGCTCGGGGTCCGGTTGCTGGCCGTACGTATCGGTCCTCAGTTCCATGCTCAACCGCTCGATGGGCGTCCATCCCTTAGCTTCGAGCCAATACTTCAAGACATGCTCGGCCGCCCGCGTGTACTGAAGGCAGACCGCCAGCCGCCGGTGCTCGGCTTTCGTGAGATCCACCAGCTCCCGCGCCACCTCCATCTGCTCTTCCCAGCTCTTTTCCGGATGATAGATGAAGGGCTTTTCGCACATAACACTGCAGCCCGCCATCAACGCGAGCCGGACTTGCTCGGCGTGTTGCTTGTATGGAGAACACACGTCGACTATCTCAATGGCTTCCTTCTCGAGAAGCTCCTCGACGCTCGTATAGACCGCGCCGTCGAAGTCAATGGTTTCGGCCAAACCGGCCCGGGCTTCTTCGGCGGTTTCCTTGGTAGTGCCCACGATAGCGCAAACATGCGCGCCTTCGACGCTCCACCACCGCGCGTGATGCCGCCCGATTCCCCGCGCGCCCACCACAGCTACGCGCGCTCCCGATGTTTGGTTCATCGCCACTCCTCATCATCGTCCGGCTCGGCCCAAGGCTCCGGCTCCGGTTCGACGACGTCATCCCAAGTCAATACTGCCGGGTCTTCGTCCTCTTGCTCCTCCAGTTCCCATTGGCGTATTCGCGCCTGCCCTTGCCTCCTCTTGCGCATGTAGGCCGCAAGCGCCAGCAACGCCATCAACTGAAAGGCGGTGAATCCTGACACAATCGAGCTGATAAGAGCAACCCGCCACAGCGACCGCTTCCAGGCCTCGACAAACTCGTGGGGCGTCCACCCCGTGTAATCATCGAGCAGACGGGCAAATGGGCGCTCCTCCTGCTCGCGCACGAAACGCCAGAACGTTTCGTCCCCCAAATGACTGTGGAGAAATCGGGTCATCGAGAGGCTCTGCGCATAGGCGTCCCCAAACTGATGATCTTGCGCGAATTCCATGACTATTTGCAACTCGCGGTACGTCATGGTCCGATTCTGCAGATACAGGCGGGAAACGTGGAATACGGTGCGCCACCGGTACTCTTCCGCTAGCGTCATGGCGATGCCTTCATTGAACCACCTTGGCACGTTGGCCAAGTCGACGGTGCGCGCCAGCATGACGTGGACCAGCTCGTGGCGCAGAATATCTCCGTAACGCGCAGGTTGAAGCAGCAGGCGCGGGGCTTTCACCACGATGACGCCCGCTTCGCTCACTGCTATTCCGCCAACACGGGCCTGCGCGTACTCATCCCCGGCGTAGTATGCGAATTCCGCGTGTGTGCCGCAGATGAAGACCTGGATGGGCTCATCGCCCGGTTCGAGCACTTCGCTGAAATCGTCGAGCGCCCCTTCGAGAATGGCCAGGCTGCGCCGGGCCAAGGCTTCCTCGCCCTCGGGATAATGCACCCGCAGCAGGCCGGATTCCAGCGGTTCCGCGTTTGCGCAGAACGCGGCGAACAAGACCATGAACCCGTACAACATTGTTTGGCCCAATCGGGGCATTCAGCGCTCCCGTTCGTTCATTAGCCGCCCCGTGGGACTCGCGCGCAACCGGCGCACGGCTTGCCGCGCCTCGGCGCGCGTGGCCTCAAGCCGGGCGGCATCCAACGTCACTTCATGCACGAGGCCCGCGTCGACGAACGCCAGGCAGGCCCGAGGCGCAATGAATCCGCGCAAATCGTGCATGCCCGCGGCGTAAAGCCGCGCCTGATTCTCGTAGACCGTCATATCCTCGGGCAACCGGCCCGTCTTGTAATCAACAATAGCGCCGTCGGGGAAAAGTCCGTCGATCACTCCCGTCACGACGGCGCCGTCCAGCGTCCAAAAGAACGGAACCTCCCGCTGGAATCCCGGCGCCTCCGCGATCTGTCGTCCTAAGTCCGTTTGGGCGAACGTGTTAGCGAGT
>PUMX01000511.1 GCA_003552485.1 Candidatus Hydrogenedentota bacterium | reverse complement strand
GACCGGCGCATCCAACGCATGGAGAACATCGTCACCTCGACGGATTTCGACTGGGAGCGCCGTTTCAACGAGTAACGCTTAAGCATGACCCAGAGGCGGGCTGACGGCGCCGATTGTGTAATTCGACGCCGTTTTTGGAGTGCGACGGCTTGCCGCCCGCGATTCTTGTACAACACAGGCCAGTTGAAAGCTATGCAAGAATGCCCCGCACCCGCCTACTCGTCCTCCCGGCGAATGCCTTCTATGGCGAGGATGATCTCAATCTCCTCGCCGATAGGGCCCACCATGAAGTCCATGCCGAAATCGGTGCGGTTCACGGTTCCGCTGACTTCGAAGCCCATGCGGTATTGGCCGTTGGGGTCTTCGCCTTCACCCACGAGTTCGCCGGTGAATGTCATCGTCTGCGATTCGCCAAGAAGCGTGAGATCGCCCACGATCTCGAGGCTGCCGTCGGGTTCAAGATCGATGGTTTGGCTCGTGAACTCCATGGTGGGATGGTTTTCGGCGTCGAAGAAGTCAGGGCTGCGCAGATGCGCGTCGCGTTCTTCGTGATTCGTGTCAATGCTGCCGGTGTGCACCGTCGCGGTGAGCAGGGGACTGAACTCAGCGGTGTGGAATTCTCCGTCGAACTCATTGAACCGCCCCCACACATAGCCCACGTTATAATGCAGTACTTTGAACATGACAAAGGAATGAACGGGATCCACGTCGAAGTCTTCGCCGTCGTTGGTATCCTGGGCCTGGACGGCGCCGGGCGTCGCGGTTAATAGGATCGCCAAAGAGAGGGCGAAGACGCACTTGATCGATGTGTTCATGATTGTGATTCTCCTCATGGTTAGCTGCGCGTTGTACGTGAAGCGTCGTTGCTTGTGTGCGCACAAGCGTTCCGCGCCAGAATTCGAGCCCCGTTTTCCGCGCCCCGCGCACGAGCACTTGCATCCGAACGCTTTATTCAAACCCGGTAATTCTGATGATTTGATCCGGGAATAGCAACCGCTACCCGCCAGGGCATGTGGGCGATTCCCTCGATTCGCGTTACGCTTTGCGTTATGCTGTATTTCATGTTCCCGTAATAGTGGTAGAGCGACAACGTTCGGTTTAGGAGTAAGCGAAATGAGTTTTGGTTCAGCATTGATGGAGAGCGGCGCTGGCGATCAACGTCCGAAGACAGACATAGCTGGTTGTGCGCGTTTGCCCATGGCGGCGCGTGTTTTCGTGATTGGCGCGCTGAGCGCGCTTTTGTGTGGTGGGGCCGTAGCCGCAGCCGCGGTTTCTGGGGACTACGATATCCGCGATTACGAAGCAGCCGGCGATGGAGAGACCGATGACACCGCAGCCTTCGAGTCGGCGCTTGAAGAGATCGGCGATGAAGCTTCCACGATTCACTTGATTCGAGGACATTTCGTGGTGGACACAATCACTATTCCGGAAAACGTGACGCTGGCGTTTCGGAATGGCGGCCGGCTTGTCGTAAAACAAGAAGGGCGCGCGCAAATCAAAGGGACCATCGACGCGGGCGTCGAACAGATCTTCGCTGGAGACGGCGCAGTGGAAGGCGCGCCGAATAACCTCTACGTATATCCCCAGTGGTTTGGAGCAAGAGGCGACGGCGAACACAACGATGCGCCGGCAATTCAGCAGGCGGCTGATCTGGCGGTCGAAGCGACGGGCCGCATGCTGTTCGTCCCGGAAGGCGAGTACGTCTTCGATAATGACATTGTGTTGCGATGCAATGTCGAGAACCGCGGGCTTTTCGTGAAGGACATGGAAATAGACGAAGACCGCACCCAGTTTTGTCATGATCTGTTCCTTCCCACGCACCACCCCAAGCGAAATCCCCACATTCAATTTGCGTCAGACCACTCCGAGCAGGAACTGGATGCCGAGCAATTCTTTGGGGTTGAGGAGGGCAGCCTCACCGTGCCTGTTTATCAAGATGTGCGGCTTGCCGACGGCTCTGGAACCGTGGATCTCGCTGAGGGCGGTACGCTGCGTTTCTACTCGTCGGACTTCTTCAAGTCACGGCGGGTGCGCAAAGGGGATCATTACTACGATAAAAACGATATTGCCCAGCTTGTATCGAGTCGCGGCGACGTGTTTCCGGAATTTGCGTTCACCTACGATCCGCCCCCCGAGGCGCCCTCGTGGAGCGCCGATGAGTTCTACGAAAAGGCGGACTACGTAACACACGACGGCGAAGTGTTCAAAGCGACGTGGCCTTCCGGCGAAGGATCCAGTTTCGAGCATTCCACGCACGGCAAGGTGGAAATCGGTCCGGTCGAGCCCGATGCAGGCAGCGCTTCGACAAGGTATCACTTCGAGTATGAGGATGGTCCGGAAGATCACATTACGCCTTGGCGGCGCGTCGACACGCGCGTGTGGTATCGCGAGAAAGACACGCCGATAACGGTGAACGGATTACGCGTCGAGGTGCGTCTGCGCGATCACGGCGGCGAGACAAAACGCATCAATGCGGGCGCCGTGAACGTTAACCGCAGCAATGTCACGTTCAACGGTCTCGAGATCTCCGTGCGCGATCGCGAGGCGACCATGTCCCGGCTGATGAACGCGCGGCGTTGCGTCAACCTTGAGTTCAACAACGGGTATTTTTCCGGGGCGACCAGCGCGCATCTTGGATACAACATTCTCAACAGCAACGTGGCGAACGTGCGCTACAACGATTGTATATCCACCAATGCGCGCAAGGGACTGGACGGCCGTCACGGTAAGAACGTCACCATTCAAGGGGGCTACTACAACGTCATTGAGGATCACTACGGGCGCAACTACACGATCCGCGGCGTAACCGTAAGCAGTTTGTCAGTCCGCGTTCCCGGGGACAGCACCCCTGACGCCGATCTACAGGCGTGGGAATTCGCTCCGCGCCGCCCGTTTGGCCTGTCGGGCGCGAACCTGCACATTGAAGATTGCACGGTGGATAATGAAAGCGGCGCCCACATTCTGGCCGCCCGCGGTGACGTTGGCGATCTCTATGGGACCATCGTATTGCGTAACATCCGCGTGCGCCGCAACCCCGGCGATGTCCGTGTGTTCAATCACTGGATTGACCGTGACTTCGACCACGGTCATGACGTGCGCGTGCCCGATGAGATCATTATCGAGGACATTCATCTGGAGAATCCGGGCCGGCTAACCTTCGGATTCGGGCCCAATTTCGAGGGGGGCTCATATGGTCCCGCTTATCTTCGCAATCTCGGGCCGGTAGGGGCTTTGGGCGGCTCCAGCAGTGTGGTGTGCGTTACCGGATGTACTTTTGAAGACGCCAGCTTCGATCTGTCAGAGGGAAGTATTGTGAACCTGCGCAACAGTGTCTTTCGCGGAGAGAACGAGGGCCTGAGCGAGCATCAGATAGGCGTGGCGATGGGCAACGTGCAGGAACGGGATGCGGCCGTCCCGTTTCCGCTTGAGTATATCAACACGGACATCTACGAAATCCCCGATTCCGAATAGGCGGTGGCGCCGGCTTTTCGGATTCGTTTCGACGGTTTGGATGATAGGGCTAGCCTGGGATGGCGTCCTTCCAGTAGGATGGAAGGCGTCACGGAGAGCTCCCGCTCCGCATTGCGATAATTGATTAGCCGGTTAAGGATTGTCTCATGAAGCTTTTCCGCACCATACTCGCCGCCAGCGCCGCCATCGTGTGGCTGGCGCTTGGCGCTGTACCAGGCGCCGCCCAACAAGCGGGTATAGGCGACGACGTTGAAACCGTCACTCTCGATCGCGAAACAGTGCGGGCCGAAATGAACCGGATCCAGGACGATCCCCTCATTGAGGAGGCCGTGCAGGAGCGTGCTCTCGAGGTGTACACCGAGGTGTTGCAGGCCCTGGACGCGCGGGACAGTTTCCAGCAGCGGGCCGCCGAATTCACCGAGGTCATGGATACCGCGCCTCAGCGAATTCGGGATATTCGCCAGCGGATCGCTGATTACCGGCCGCAGCCGGTTCCTGAACTCGAGGAAGACGAGGTCACGGAAAGCGCTCTGCAACGGGCCGTAGCCGAGGCGCGAATGCGGCGCGACGCCGCGCAGGCTCAGATAGCGGTGCTGGCGGCGGAAGACCAACGCCGCACCGAACGGCGCCAGGAGATAACGCAACTGCTTATTGATGCGCGCGCGTCGTTCGAAGCCGCGGCGGCTCAAGCGGGCAGCGCGCCGGCGGGTCCACATCCTTTGGTCAACGAGGCGCAACGCATGCTTGGCCAGGCGCGTATGGAAGCCCTGCAAGCCGAGATAGAAGCGCTCGAACGCGAGTACCTGAGTTACGACATTCGCAGTGAATTGCTAGCGAGCCGGCAGCGCGAAGCACAGTTGATCGCCGAGGACCGAGAACGCATTCTTCGCGTGTGGCAGGATCGCTTGACCGAGTACCGGCGGCAAGAAGCGGAACGCGTGGCCCAGGCGGCGCGGGAAGCTACACTCGAGGCGGCTCGCACCGCCCCCGCGATACGCGAATTCGCCGAGGAGTCCGTGCGGGAAAACGCGCTGCTCGTCGAGCGCCGGACCGGACCGGACGGTATTCTAGCGCGCATCGAGCGCACCGAGCAGCGGATTGGACATGCCAGCACACAAGCTGAAGAGGTGCGCTCCGATTTCTCGGCTTTGCAGGAACGGGTTGAAGCGACGGGGGCGACGGGGACCCTTGCGCCCTTGTTCCAGAACTACCGCGAAACCCTGCCCGACATCAGTGTTATCGACCGAAACATCCGCCAACGGGAGCGCCGAGTCACGGAAGCCCAGGTGGAACGATTGGAGTTGCGGCAAGAGTTGGCCGCGCTTGAAGGCGAAGAGGCCCGGGCGGAGGCTTTGCTCGCGGCCGTGGAAGATCAGGTGACCGATTCCGAGCTTCGGCGGCTCGAGGAGATTATCGACGAACAGTTGACCGCCCGTGAGCGGACGTTGTCTTCGTTGATTGCTGATTACGACGAATACCTTCAGGCGCTCACGATGCTCGAGGCCGCCGAGCAGGATCTGCGAAGCGCTGTGGCCGAGTTCAAGGAGTACATCAATCAGCGCGCGCTTTGGATGCGTAGCACTGTGCCTATCAGCTTGCGCGATCCCGAATACATTGCCCTCGGGATTCGGGAAGTGCTGGATGCCGATGTCATGGCCGGGTTCATGAGGCATGTCACGGATGATCTTCGACAGAGCGGATACTGGTATGTGCTGGGTCTTGCGCCGCTGTTGCTCGTCACGCTTGCCCATCTTCGCCTGCGCCGGCGCTATATGAAAGCCCTTGACGCCGGCGGAAAATGGAGCACTGTGACCATCCGCCACACGTTTATCGCGCTTGGATTGTTACTCTTGCGAAAAGGGCCAATGCCGTTGCTCTTGGGGGTTCTCGGCTGGCGATTGACCCTCGCTGTCGAAGCGCCGTTGGCGGTGCGCGCCATCGGACACGGCGTCATCGATATTGCAGTATTCCTTTTTGCGCTTGCGTTTCTTTATGAAGTGTGCCGCCCCAAGGGTATTGGCTGTGAGCATCTCGGCTGGTCACGAGTTGCTTGCGAACGCATCCGTTGGCACATACGCTGGGATGCGCCCATTGCCGCGCCCGCCGTGTTCGTGTTGGCCTTTTGTGCTGCGCACGGAGCGACGACGTGGACTCAGAGCCTGGGCCGGATTGCTCTTCTCGTGGTTCTTGTTGCGACGATGCTGCTGTTCGCCATTGCCCTACGGCCGAATCAAGGATTTGGCGCCCTCTTATTCAATATGAACCAATCCCCTGGCTCGCGCCGGGCTATAGGGATTCTGGGAGCTCTTGTCCAACTGTTCCTTTTGTCGTTGGCGGTTGCAACCCTCCTGGGTTACCACGATACCGCGTTGCGCCTTATTGCGAACGCGTACGCCACGGTCGTACTACTTTTCGTAACCTACCTGGTCTTCACCATTGGCGCGCGCTGGCTGCTGGTGGGCAAACGCAAACTCGCCCTCGAAGCACTCCGCGCACGCGATAAGGAGGCGGATGAAGAACAGGTGGCGGAGGAAAAGGAACAACTCATTCGGATTGACGAACAGACGCGCGCCCTCTGGCGTAGCGCCTGCTGGATTGCGTTTATCGTGTTGGTGGGGTGGTTCTGGGCGGATGAAGTGCCTGCGCTTCGGGGATTGGATCAAGTCGAACTGTGGACCGTAACCGAAACATACGCCGATACGGCGCAAAACCCCGAAGACGCCGAAGAGGCGGTTACGCGCGAAGTCGCCGTGCCCGTCACGCTGCTCGATCTCGCCAGGGCCCTGGCCATCGTTGTCGTGGGCTTTCTGTTGGTGCGCAATGTGCCGGGCTTCCTCGAAACGGCGGTCTTCCGTCACACTAGCATGGGTTCCGGAGAACGCTATGCGTTTAACACGCTTCTGCAATATCTCATAACTGTGATTGCGGTGGTATGGGCGTTCGGCGCGATAGGCGTCGGCTGGTCACAGGTGCAATGGCTGGTTGCCGCCCTCAGTGTCGGGCTCGGTTTTGGTTTGCAGGAGATTTTCGCCAATTTTGTGTCGGGCCTTATTGTGCTTTTCGAGCGGCCGGTGCGGGTGGGGGACATCATCTCTGTTAACGGCCAAAGCGGTACCGTATCGAAGATCAAGATTCGCGCCACGTCTATCCGGGACTTCGATCGCAAGGAATTGATCGTTCCCAACAAGGACCTGGTCACCGGACAGTTGCTCAACTGGACCCTGTCAGACGCCGTGCAACGGGTCATCGTGCCCGTCGGTATTGCCTATGGGTCGGACACGGATCTGGCGGAGGAAGTTCTGTGGAAAGTGCTTCGCTCGGACGATCGCATCCTTGAGGATCCGGCGCCCCAAGTCCTTTATGTTGGTTTTGGCGACAACGCCTTGGAGTTCGAGGTGCGCGCATTTAGCGCCACCATCGCGGATATGATTCCATTGCGCCACGATCTGCACAAGGCCATCGATAAAGCCTTCCGCGAGGCGGGCATCGAAATCTCGTTCCCACAGCGCGATCTGCATTTCCGTGGACCGCTCGAGATCGTGCATCGGCAGCCCGAGGCGCAGGAACCCCACGGCGGCGCCCAGAGCAGCGAGCAGTAACGCGAGCGACGCTTCCGTTTGCTGGTTCGCCTGGCCGGCCTACCCCCAGGTGTCGTGATGGTTTGGGTCCGCCGGGTCGCCTTCCGCGCCCGCTGGCGGAATGTAGTTCTCGATGTGGACCTCTTCCTCGTCAAGCCGCACGTCAAACATCTTAACCGTCGCCGCCTGATACTGGCCTTCGCGCCGTGTGTTATAGAGTTCGCCATCATCATAAGCCCAATTCTGGTAGTTCCAGAAGTGGCTGTGTACGGTATTGCCGTGTTCGCCGGCCTGTTCCAGGTAATTCTGGCGTGGTTCGTCGATAAAGTGGCCGCCGGACACCAGCCGCAGGTGAGGCCAATGTTTGAAGTAGCGCTCCCACATTTCCTCGCCGTCGTTCGAATACTCCGGTCCGTCGTCCCGCGAGAATCCATCGTACCCGACGCCGGTCGCCAGATGGCCCTGCCGATGCAGATAGGCGTGGGTGCTCACAACCACTTCGCGGGTGGGATACCAAACCCTGACGAGTTCGTCGGCCCAGTCCATGACCTTGTCACGCGGATACAACTCGAGCGTCAGAAAGAGGAATGTTCGCCCGCCGAGTTCTAGCAGCACGTAGTGGTTCGCCGCGCCGCCAGGATCGGGACCGGGGTCATCGGTCTCATCCTCGAAGGTTCCGCCGAACCAAGGCTGGCCTTCGTAGAAAGCGCGGCCAAACGCATCCGAGTCATTGAACGCTTCACATGGCCGCGTGTCGCTGGCCGAATCGTAGTCGTGATTCCCAATGGCCACGGACAGCGGGATTCCTGCATCCATTATGGGTTGCAGCGCCTCACGGCTGGCCTTTAACATCTCGCCGATATTGCCGGATCCCCGGCGATCGCCGACATCGCCGTGATGCCCCACGAATTGGATGTTAAGTTCCGCGGCGTTGTCGGTAATCCATTCCGAGATGTAGGACAAGTTCTCCTTGCTGCACTTCATGTCCAAGTGAGTGTCCGTGAGGAACACCATCCGGAAACCTTCGCCTGTATCACTGGGCGAAGCGTGCCCCAGCCGTGGCAGAGCGCCTGTGAACGCCGCTGCGCCCAAGCCCAACGACTTCAACACCGACCGTCTGGTCCAGAGTGTGTGATTCGACATGCGTCACGTCTCCCGTGCTTTTTAGGTTCGGGCCGGCTCGTCTATTGCCGGCGGGTTCCGCGCCAGTTATGCATATAAACAAACCACAAACGCGCCAGACGCATCAACTTTTCGCCATTCGAATCATGGTCGCGTCGAGGGTGGCTTGTTCCCGCCCGTGGCGC
This sequence comes from Candidatus Hydrogenedentota bacterium, assembly GCA_003552485.1. Lineage (GTDB taxonomy): Bacteria > Hydrogenedentota > Hydrogenedentia > Hydrogenedentales > SLHB01 > PUMX01. The sequence goes on along the minus strand of PUMX01000511.1, from coordinate 1,969 downwards.
TTCCACGTACGCCGCACAACGATGCTGCATCGCCGCGCGTGGATGTAGGGATACGGCAGACGCACTGAGGGCAAGGGCGCGAACGCGTGGATGACGCGCGGCTTGGTTTAGCTCGCGATGGCGGCGCTCACGTCAAGTAACGGGGAGGGTTGTCTAGGCAATTGAAGGCTTTTTGATCGGCGGCGGCGTTTTTGGCATACTTGCGCATCCCTGAGGCGTGATCGCCTCGCTCGTTTATTCGGAACTTGCCGTAGTTAGCGGACCGGCGCAGGTTTTTTCTTTACCGGGGGGTACCAGCTTATGAATGATATTGGCGTCGCGGAGCCAGCGACACTAGCAGCAATCGATGTGTTTATCATCGGCCTCTACATTTTGGGCGTGTTTGTCGTGGGGGCCTTCTTCATGAGATACGTCCGTTCGGCCACCGACCTGTTTGTGGCGGGCAAGGCTCTGCCGTTCTGGGCGGTGGGTATGTCTATCGTGGTGAGCGACATTGGCGCGGTAAGTTTCATCAGCGTGTCTGGCGCCACCTACACCTACGGGATAGCCGCGGCCAACTTCGACTGGATAGGGTCGATGCCCGCTATGATGGTGGCCGCGTTCATCTTCATTCCGTACTATTGGCGGGCCGGCGTATACACGATTCCCGAGTTCCTCGGTAAACGGTATAACACCTATGTGCAGGTCATCCACGCGATCATCTGGGGCATCTTTCTGATCACCATGCTGGCGGTTATGCTCTGGATGACCTCCCTAATGCTTTCAACGGTCTTGGGCATCAACGTCTACCTCGCGATTTGGATGATGGTAATTATCGTGGGTATATACACGCTGGCGGGAGGGTTGTCCGCCGTGGTGCTCACCGACGTGGTCCAGATGATCGTCATGTTCGTGGGCGGTTTCGCGATGGTGGCGCTGTGCATCTGGGAGATCGGCGGCTGGGGCGCCATGCAGGAGCAGATTCTTGCCCATGGGCCCGAGTACGAGCATCACTTCGATCTGTTGCTGCCTCATGACGCCGACACCCCCTACCCATGGACAGGCATCGTGTTCGGTCTCGGGATTGTGCTGGCTATCGGCTACATGGCCGGGAACCAGGCGGTCGTGCAGCGGACGCTGGGCGCGCGCTCGGAATGGGACTGCAAGGGCGGCATGCTATTCGCCGGCTTTCTCAAGGTTTTCATTCCCATCCTCGTCGCTCTGCCCGGCTTGGCCGCTATCGTGCTGATTGGGCCGGACCTTGCCGATGGCGACGCGGCCATGCCCATGATGATCCGCGACCTCCTACCGCCCGGCTTGCGGGGCCTGATGTTTGCGGCGTTGTTCGCGGCGCTCATGTCCAGCGTGGACTCGTATCTGAACTCGTCCTCGACCATATGGACCAACGACCTGTATGGCCGCCTGCTTCACACGATCCAGGGGAGGCCCATTAGCCAGCGCCACGGCTTGATTGTCGGACGTGTCTTCATGGGGGTGTTCATCGTGTTGGCTGGCCTGATAGCGCCGCTTCTCGAAGGCCAGGAGGCCATCTACAACTTCATTCAGACCTCCCTGTCTATGTTCCAGGGGCCGGTATTTGCTATTCTGCTGCTTGGCATCATGTGGCGGCGAACCACCCAATGGGGCGGTCTGGCCGGATTGGTAATTGGCGTGGCGTTCACCACCATACTTCACAACACGGAGGGCCTTTTCCCATCAGACGCGCCCTTCCTGTTTGTTGCGATGTGGTCATTTCTGTTTTCACTGGCGGTAACGGCGATTGTCAGCTTGTTGACGCCGCCGGATCCCGACGACAAAGTGCGCGGGCTCATCTTCAGCCAAGTCATTCAGGATGGTAAGGTCCAGCGGGTTCTTCAGGAAAGGGTTGAGTAATGGAACGGTTCTTCGAAGCTTTCACCGAGACGATTACACGGGTTTTCCTACCCATATTGAGACCGGTGTTTGACCCCATCAACAGCTTCCTGGCCAT
>PUMX01000238.1 GCA_003552485.1 Candidatus Hydrogenedentota bacterium | reverse complement strand
GCGGCAGCGAGGTCACCCATGATGAACTCGCGGACATGATGATAGACCTACAAGACATGGGCTGCCACAACATCAATCTCGTGACGCCCACGCACCAGATGCCCGCGATTCTTCGAGCTACGCGAAAGGCCCTGCATAAGGGCCTGCGCTTGCCCCTGTGTTACAACACCGGCGGCTATGAATTGGTCGAAAACATTGAGCTTTTGGATGGAATTCTGGACATCTATCTGCCCGATCTAAAGTATATGGATGGGGAAGAGGCCGATCGCTACACCGTGCGTGGCGCCATGGACTACCCGCAGCGCGCTCAAGCGGCCATCAAGGAGATGCACCGGCAGGTGGGCGATCTGGTCACCGATGAGGACGGCGTCGCATTGCGCGGCCTGATGGTGCGGCATCTGGTCATGCCGAACCGCATAGCAGGCACCCGCGAATTCGTTCAGTGGGTCGCGGAGAACCTGTCGACCTCCACGTATGTGAACATCATGTCGCAATACCGCGTTGAGCACCGCGCCTTTGAATACGAGCGCATCAACCGCGCCATTAAGCCGGAGGAATTCCTTGAAGCCATGGAATGGGCCGAAGAGGCCGGTCTGACCAACCTCGACGAACGCTCGCTTCGCCAGCGCGACATTTTCCGCCGCCGGCTGGGGTAAATCAGGCCCACTTACCGGGAATAGAGGCGCCGCAATGGCCACAGGCCCCGGCGTTGAGGTGATTCTCAGCAATGACGAACCCGCGCCGCTCAATAACCTTCTCGCCGCAATCCGGGCAGAAGGTGTTCTCGCCCTCGTGGCCGGTAACGCGGGCGACATAGACGTAGTCCAGGCCCGCCTCGTGCGCGGTCTTGCGCGCGTTGTCCAACGTGGACACGGGAGTCGGGGGCAGATTGGCCAGTTTGTACAAGGGATAGAAGCGCGCGAAATGGATCGGCGTGTCCGAACCCAATTCGTCGTTTATCCACGCGCACATCTCGGCGATAACATCCATGTCGTCGTTGAGGGTGGGGATTACGATGTTCGTGATCTCGATATGCACGCCCTCGTCCCGCAACAGCTTCAGTGAGTCGAGCACCGGCTCGAGTTCGCCGCCCACCACCTCGCGGTAAAACTCCGGCTCGAAGGACTTTAGGTCCACGTTGACGGCGTCAACCTTATCCGCCAATTGCTTGAGGGGTTCAGGGTTGATGTAGGCGGCAGTATGGAGCAGATTCAACAACCCAGCCTCTTTCGCAAGTTCAGCCGCGGCTTCCACATACTCGTAGTACACCACGGGTTCGCCAAAGGCGTAACTCATGGACTGTGCGCCCGCCTCCATGGCTTGATTTATGGCTTCCTCGGGCGGGAAATCGTAGGCATGCACATCCTCGGGATTGACGAGAGCCATATCCCAGACCTCGCAAAACTTGCAGGCAAGATTGCATCCCGCCGTTGACACGGAAAGCGCGCGCGTGCCGGGCAGCACATGAAAGAAGGGTTTTCGCTCGACGGGATCCATTTGAACCAGCGCAGGATTGCCGTAAACCAGCGTATAACCTTCGCCGTCCCAATTGCCGCGCACCCGGCACGGTCCACGGCGCCCTTGCGGAATCACGCAACCTTTTGGACAGAGCGTGCAACGAATGCTGTCGCCCTCGGCGGAAGTGAACCACGGCGAGCGCGCATGCCGAATGAGGCCGGGCTCAGCGACCGCCATGGGGCCCGGCTGCGTAGCTTGTGCGGCGGCGCGATTCACCGGACTCACAATGCCCGCCAGGCATGCGGCGCACGCCCCACCAGCGCTTAGTTTCAAGAAGTCTCGCTTACTCAATCGCATACCGGAGAAACTACGTTCAGACATACTACTACCTCCTTGCGATCACTATTATGCCAAATGCGGCGGCATTAGCGACAGCGGCGAAGAGAGCACAAGCAGGGATGCCCAATACCGGCGCGATGACCGCGCTCGCAAGCGCTCCGCCAAGGCAACCTCCGAATAACTCCGCGCCGTAGACAAGTCCTGTGGCCTTTTCGGGCCGCCGGTTTAGCTGCATGCTGCAAGCCGCAGAGATGGGGAATCCGGCGCCGTTAAGCAGACCGGCGGCGATGGTGAGTATCGAGAACAAGACAAACACGTGATTCGGATTGTCGACGGCGGCGGAGACCGGCAGCGCCCCGGCAATAAAGACGGCGTACAGCGCGATCAGCAACTGCACGACTGCAAGCAGGTTCATGTTCGCCTTGCGCCTTATGTACCGCTGGCTGAGCCAAGCGCCAGAGGCCAGCCCCACCATAAATAACGCTGTGATAAGCCCCACCATCTCATAGATGAATCCGTAGACGCTTTGGAAAGAAAACAGCACGGCGATTTGGATCGCCATTGTGGAAAGGCCCGTGGTGAAGACGGCGAACAACACCGCCAAGTGCGCATCGGGCCGGGTTCCCGTTTGGGCGCCCGTGAAGCGCAATGCCAGGGCGCCCGCTAATAACACGCCCGCCACCGGCAATATCCACCAAGCCTGCACGCGCATCAGCCAAAGGAATGCTTCGGTGTGATCGGCGCGCGTCAAGACATTCCAAAACATTAGGGTGTGGTAGTAGCCGATTGGACGGAAATCGGAGTTGATGAAGAACCGCTCATTCGGCGGCGGCAGTTCCTCTTCGGCCTGCTCTTGCTCAGCAATGCTATCGGGGAAAAGTGGACCCGTCTCGGGACGCTGCAAATGCGCGCCGGGCGTGCGGCCATGGTTCCGAATGGTCCAGTTGATCCGCCGCAACTGTGAGTCTTCAAGCAGCATCTCGAACTGCCACGGCGAGAACCCTTCGGATTCAACGCCGCGTTCCATGTAACGCGCGCGAAGTTCATCTGGATCCGGAGAAATCTGGCCGGGATCATCCGAAGCAAAGTAATACAGAAACCGTCCTCCCGCCGGCAGCACCCGGGAAAACGCGGTCTTCAGGGTGTGATAGATGGTTGCGTTGCGGTTAGTCACGGCGAGCCCGCGCAAATCCGCCATGGACGTGACCCCGAGAACGAGCACGCCACCGGGATTCAGCCGCGCCTTGGCCTCGCGAAAAAACTCTTTCGTGTAGTAACGATTTAGCACCGCAGTGGCGGGATCGGGGATATCCACAACAATCATGTCGTAGGTTTGTTCGGTCGTCTTAACGAACAGCCGTCCGTCGGTGTGCAGCAGACGCGCGCGGGGATCTGCGAGCGCCTCAAGCGTGGCGCGCGGCACGTAAGGCGCCGCCGCTTGGGTCAAGACCTCGTCCAGCTCGATATAGTCGATGCGCTCGATGGGATGGAACGCCATTTCCCGAATCATGCCGCGCAGACCACCACCTATCAGCAGAATCTCTCGGGGATCTTCGTGTTGCACCAGCGCGAAATGGGCGAAGATGGCGGCGTCCTGTTCTTCGAGCGCCGCCTCGTGCGCTCCCGGCTCGGCCGTTGTAAAAACGAGATGACCGCTCTGATAGAAACTGTACTGATCTCCACGCTGTACGACGAATATGGTTCCGTGTTCCGATTGATGCGTCTCGATGAGTTGATGTTCCGGCGCAAACAGCCGCCATTGAAGGCGGTACGCCCAATCGTCCACACGTTCCAGAAACAGAAACGACGCGCCGGTCGCAATCAAGAGCGTGAACAAGACACGGATCGGCGTCTTGGATAATTGGCTCGATTCCGCATTTGCTCCCCTGATCAACCATAGCGCGGCGGCAAGCATCAAGACGCCCGCCAGCATGGCGGTCTCAAACGCGTTGAGGTAATGCACGAACACAAAAGAAAAAAGCACGCCCCCCGCGATATTGCCACCGGCCTCGCTGGCGTAAGTCTTATCCGCGCCAATGGTGTCCGTGGCGTGGACGCACTCGCGCCATATACGAGCGAGCAGGACAAACTGAGCGCCAAGCGCCAGGCAGACCGGGGCCATAACGAGTAGGCAGGCGAGCGCCATGTCTACCACTGATAAGTATGCGCCAGGAAGCACATCGAAGAATCCGCGCAGTCCGCGAATGAGGATAAGCGTGACGGGCAACAAGAGCAGCACCGCCACCGTGTTCCACGTTGCCAGCATCACGGGCCTTTTCGCGCGCTCAGCCACAATCGCGCCCAGCCGGCTGCCCGCGCCGACCCAAAGCATCCAGCAGGCCAGGATCACGCCAATAGCGAATTCGTTGCCATGGAACACCATGAGCAACTCGCGCAGCAACATGACCTGAACCACTTGGGAAACCAGCCCCAGCGTCAACACCGCCGGAATCTGGCGAGGCAGGCGTTGCGAGAATCGTTGTGTTGCTGCTGTCATCGATCGATAAAACCGGCGGTATTGCGCCAATGGCCTTTTCAGTTTCGCCGCAAGAGTCGGTTGGAATACGGAACCTGGACAGCGCGCGCCGGACTCCTAGGGAAGACGGCGCTAATCGGGAATACTCTTGCGCGGGCAGCCTACGCGACGCGGATCAATCCGGGGATTGCCACGATTCGCCCAGGGTTACAAGCCTTTCCAATCACACCAAAACTGTATCAAATTGATGAACTAAGGAACAGCCGCCGCATTGAGAAAGGGTGCGGTCGGCCGCATCGCTGTCTCTGTTATGATGAGTGCTCTCGAAACTCTTTATTCGGCTGACTGGACAGGAGCGGTGAGTAGAATGCGAAGAATCTCTAGGCGCGCCTTTCTGGCGGGCGCAGGCGCAGCGCTGACCAGCGTCGGCATGCGTCCAACGCTGGCCGCACACGGTGGTATGCCCTACATCGATTACGAAACCATTGTCGACACGGTGCTTGAGCATGACGACGGCGAGTTCCTTTGGTTTCATCCCCGTGCGGCCGCTGTGCCGGGCGCCGGTGAAGGGGGCGCGCCGGCAGTGGTAATGACGTTGCAACAGCACTTGCATGTATCCGACTTCTATTCTGGCCTGTATGCAATGTACAGCTACGACTTGGGCAGCACATGGACTGGACCAGTTGAGATTCCCGAACTCGGCTGGCGTGATGGCCCCGATGGCGCCATCCGCGCTGTGGCCGACGTCACCCCCGGTTATCATGCGCCAACCGGCAAAGTGTTGGCCATAGGCGCGCTGGTCCATTACAGCCCAGAGGGCCAGCAACTCGAACACGGCGCGCGCTGGCACCAGACCGCCTACGCTGTGTATGAGCCAAGCGACGGGTCTTGGTCGGAATGGCGCGTGCTTGAAAAGCCGGAAGCGCCCCAATTCGACTTCTCGCGCAACGCCTGCGCCCAGTGGCTGGTCGAAGACGACGGCGCGCTCTTGGTTCCGCTATATCATGGTGAAAGCGCTGCCGCGGACTTCAGCGTGACGGTGGCGCGCTGCCCGTTTGATGGCAAGACACTGAGATACGCCACGCATGGCGACGAAATGACGGTGGAGGGAGGTCGTGGCCTTTGCGAACCCTCGCTCGAACGTTTCGAAGGCCGATACTTTCTTACCATGCGCAACGACCATCGCGCCTATGTCGCTGTCAGCGATGACGGGTTGCATTACGATCCGGTCGTACCGTGGCTATTCGATGACGGCGAGGAGCTAGGCTCTTACAACACGCAGCAGCATTGGATTGCCCATCCCGACGGGTTGTTCCTCGTGTATACGCGTCGCGGAGCGGATAATGACCATGTATTCCGCCATCGAGCGCCTTTGTTTATCGCGCAGGTTGATCCGGACGCATTACGCGTTGTACGCGACACGGAGCGCGTATTAGTCTCTGAACGCGGCGCCACCCTCGGCAATTTCGGCGCATCAGTGATTACCGAAGAGGAGGCTTGGGTAACTGTCGGTGAGGGCGTATGGAATGAGGAAATGCGCGAGCGTGGCGCGCGGGGCGCCCTCTTCATTGCGCGGGTCAAGTGGAACGAAGCATGAATGCAAAGCTCTGACTCAGTCGAAGGGGGTACATAATGACATGTATCGACACTAACTTTTTGCAGTTTGCAAGAGGCGCAACGCGTGCGCTGCTTGCCTTCTCAGCGGTCGTGCTGGTTTCGTGCTTAAATGCCGCAAGCCAGGATACCGCCGAACCAGCGTTGCAGTATCACGTAGCCGAAGTATCGGCGCCGCCCGCCACCGTGCCTGAGGGCAAACGCGCTCCAGCCGGCTGGAGCGTCCAGGCTATTCCGCGCGGCAACGGCAACGCACTCGAACTACGTTGGAACAGAACAGAAATCGACCCATCGGACTTCGATGGCGGCGCGCGCTTGCGCGTAACCATAGGAATCGATCATCGCGACGAAGCCCGGGTCGCGGTCAGTGTGATTGGCGGTGATCATCTGGGCGAGCTGGACATTCGCTACGCCAGCACGCACCAACCCTTTGAGCTTATCCTCAATGAGGCTGAGGCGCGCGCCGCGGCCGAATATGGTGTGGCTCTACAACACACGGCTGGCGATGATCCGTTGTTCATCTTTGATGGCGCAGCTCATGGCGGTCCAGTTACGCCGCCCTTTCAGACGCCTCACTTGCTCACAGGCGCCCAGGAAGACCCTGACGCCGCAGTGCGCGAGCGGCTTGCTTCTATGGATACGTTGCAGCCATTCGGCTGGATGGAACAATGCATGATCGATGCGCTCGCCGATTTGGGCGAGGACAGCGCCGTCCGTGAACGCCTGTCGGTGTACGTGGATGACAGCGGAAGCCTCAACTATGAAGACCCGCGGTCCAGACCGGTGGAAGACCGCGTATACGGTATCGAAGGCTCGGGCATGTTTGCGCGCGTTGCTACGCACTTACCCGATAACCCCTCACTCGACATTGTGCAGTCGTTTTGGGACAGCCGCCGCGAACCAGACGGCGTGATCAATGGCGCCAACACAAGCGCAGAGGGGTGCTACACCGTGGCTTATCCACAGGCGGTGTTGGCCCAGCGCCTGAACAACCCGGAGCTGGCGGAAGAGGCCAGCCGGCAATTGCTGTTGCGGCGTGATCGCTTGAGGCGCGAAGACGCGCTTTGGCTGCGCCACCATGCGGACCGTACGCCGGAGCGCACGTTCCGTAATTGGGCCCGTGGGGTTGCATGGTACCTGCTGGGCTACGCGCGGACCATGCGCGCACTAGACGGATCCAGCCAACTTGAAGCCGAGTTTCAACAGGCCTCGGAGTGGGCCATTGCGCGCCAACGGGAGGATGGGCTCTGGGCCGTATACGTTGATGAACCGGAACTGAAAGCCGATACGGCCGCGGCCGCGGGCATCGCCGCCGCCCTCACCATTGGCCACACGGAAGGCTGGCTCGACGACTCCGCTCGCGAAGCGGCGGATCGCGCATACGCATCGCTACTTGATTACGTGACACCGGACGGAATACTTACTGGGGGCGCACAATCCAACAAAGGCGGCGAGGCTCTGCAACGCAGCGATTATCGCGTTCTCCTCATGCCAGGCACAGGACTAATGGGGCAACTCATAGCGGCGCGCACGACGACGAACTAGCAGCGATCAAAGGAAGACGGCGTGGGGGAGGGGAGGGGCGCGTAAGAGCCGATCACCAGCGTTAATGACAGACGCTCCATAGAGAAACGGCGCCGGAAACCGGCGCCGTTTGTCCAACCCGACGGGTTGCTAACTCATCTTCAAGCTTGCTACTTGCTGGCCGAGGCCAACTCCATGCCATTGGCGACCAACTCAACGCCGCTGATCAGGGGTTCGAGTTGCGCGTCTTCACACTTGTGCAATTCGATGGATATGCTCGAACCCGCATTGACTGTGAACTCCTCGACACAGCCGCGTGAACATCCACCGGCTTTCGCGGCGATATCAAATTCCGTCAGGACTTTCTCGCCGTCAATCAGCACATCGAAAACACGCTGACCGGCCTCCACGCCGCGTTGCTCGGCAAAATGCAAGCGCACCGTGTAGCCCGCCTCCGGCGCGTCCAGCAACAAGCCCGAGATATCAATTCGTTCGACGCCTTCCATCCCTGACGAAGCCACCCATTGATGACTGCCATTGGCGTCTTGAATCTCGAGAGAATGCCTAGCCAACGAGCGGGAATTGTCGGCGGTCTCCACCTCGATCGGGATGGCGGGATTAGGCACTCGTCTGACCTCCGGATAATTGATCCACATCAACCCATCATCGGCGATGCGGCTGCCCGGAGCGCCGAAGTTCACGCCAAGGCGGCTAATTTCACCGGGATCGGCGTAGGTATTGTAGGTCCACATTTCGGTCTCGGGCATATGCACAAACGCGAGCGACGTTTGGTGCTGATACGCGCAGGTGCAGGATCGCGTGTACTCCGGCGCATTGAGCACACCATCAGCCACGATGAGGTTATTGGTGCAACCGGCTCGGAACCCGGGCAGATTGCCCGTGCCGCTTTCGTTATAGAGGTCATAGTATGCGCCCGCCCCAGAGCGAAACGTCACCAGATGCCGGCTGGTGTTGTGCGTGCCACAAGCTTTCGTCGCAATGTACCGCCAGCGGTCAGACTCGTCCGTGAGCGGATGGTCGCGGTAGATGAGTTCGCCCGTCAGCAGGTCTACGGCATTGCGGTCTTCGCCGGTGATAATCCAGCCTCGGGCCTCGTGCAGCGCGGTGGGGCCGGTGTGCCGTTCGTTGCGATCCCACAAGACGGTTCCGTCTTCGGCGCGCAGAATAACCATGCGATCCCGGGGTTCGTCAGGCGGGGTTGAACGGCCGCCCGCGCGTCCACCTTGAAACACCACGTCGTACTCTTCGGAAAACGCGAGCCAAGTTCCAAAGACGTCTTCGTCAAAGGACCACAACTCCTCGCCACTGGCCACGTCCACGGCTCTGACAACGGCGTCAAACTCCGGTTCGACGCCGCGGCGCGCCATCGTTTCGAGGATGTGTTCTGACACGTTGTCCAGCATAAAAGTGCGGCCGGCCCCGGTAGCGATGGCGTTGTGACGGAAGCCGTATTTCGCCTGCCGCGCCCAGCGGATTTCACCAGTGCGCCGGTCCATAGCAAGCACATACTCGCTGGACGTCGCGTTCCAGTGCCACAGTTCGTCCTCATGCACGCGCACATGGTTCTGGTCGCCCGGAATGCGCGGTTCTTCTTCAAACATGTGCGGATAGGCGGCGACAATGAGGTAATCGCCCCACGTGGTCACGTGACCCCAGCGGCGGTCCAGTTCATCATCATGAATCTCCGCCGTATAGGAATCCGCGGCATCTCCGGCGGCCTTCTCGGACAACTCCGCGCGGCCGGGTAGTTCGAATTCCGCAAGCGTCTCGCCGGTATCCAGATCGATGCGCAGACAACGATCGTCATGGATGATGTACACACTATCGGACGTAGACACATACGGGCTGCCGCGGAAGTTGGCGCCGTAGTAACTGGGGAAGTACACGCGCTGTCCTTCGTCAAAGCGCTCTTCATGAGCCAGGCTTGTAAACCCCGCTCCTACCTTAGGCAATTCAATGGACCAAGTGCGCCGGCCCGTGTAGACGCAACGCGCGGTTAGGTGGTCCACGCCAAGAATGATCAGCCGGCCTTCGACGACCTGTGGCACGGGCCCGTTCATATGACGGGGCAGCGTGCGGTGATTGTTCTCGCCGCCAAACCAGCTTATCCCCAGCGGCGCGCGGACGCGGGCGTCATCGGAGTAGGCGGTGTTAGCCGCATTGGCGTACTGATGCGTCCAAGTGTCCGAGTCTGGCAACGGGCCGGGCCGCGTAAGCGCCGCGGCATGATCCAATTGACGCAACTCAGCCTGCTCGAGGTCAGCGCTCCCCGCCGCTTCGGCGAATGCATCCCGTTGATCAGACGAGCCGAACAGATACGCCGCGCCGCCGTAGGGCCGCATAGGGCGAAAGACCGCGTTAACGAACGCTTCGCCAGCATCGCCGCCCGCGGCTTCCATATCCTCGGAGACCACCAGGCTGGCGATATACGGCGGCAATGGCCGTGAAAGCGCGTCGCCCTCATGCACCGCCGCGCGCTGGCCATACAGACCGGCGGCGGAAAGGCGTTCGCGCAACGCCTCAACCTTCTCCGCGTCCGGGTCGTACGCCACGACGTGTAGATCCGACTGCGCCAGTAGTTCTTCCAGCAATCGGCCGGAACCAACGCCATACATGACCGCGTAGCCGTCCGTATGCCCGGATTCTTCCAGCAACTCGCGCGCGCGTTCGCCCCACTCATCCTCTTGGGATTCAACCGGTTCGGCTTCCCAAGAATGCGTCACCGGTTCACGCTCCTCTGGTCCAAAACAATAGATGTGGCCTTCTTCCGTAACGGCGAACAGGCGGTGCTGCGCGGCGAGTAAGCGCCAGACACGGCCATCGACTTTCTCCGACCATGTCTCGCAATCGTATTCCGTGGGACCCGCCTGAATACGGGACTGGCGCACAGGCAGCAGGCCGGAGGCCGACACCGCATATCCACCATCGCGCTTGCCCACGTCAAACTCGATCAGTTCCCCGGTGTGAAGCTCGTAATAGGCGGGCGTCGAGCGGCCACCTGGCACGATCAGCG
>PUMX01000231.1 GCA_003552485.1 Candidatus Hydrogenedentota bacterium | reverse complement strand
GCGGCATTCAGGCGTTGCGCAATTTCGCGGACGTCGACGATTTTATTCGCATGGTGTACGCCTCGCCCGGGCATATTGAAGCGCTGGCCCGTTCGACGCCTATAGCGTACCACGTCTTCGTGGACTACGAATTGCGCGGGTGCCCGATCAGTAAGCAGCAGCTTCTCGAAGTCATTAGCGCTTTTGGCCAAGGGCGGAAGCCCAATGTGCCGAGTTACAGCGTGTGTCTGGAGTGTAAACGGCGAGGCACGCCGTGTGTAATGGTGTCCTCCGGTATTCCGTGCCTTGGGCCTGTTACGCAAGCCGGCTGCAATGCGTTATGTCCCGCTTATAATCGAGGTTGCTATGGGTGCTTTGGGCCGATGGAGACTCCTAACACCGGCTCGTTGAGCACGCAATGGCAGCGCCTTGGCGTATCCGAAGATGACTTGGTCCGCGTTTATCGCACATTCAACGCCGGCGCCGAGTCCTTCCGGAGGGAGAGCGAGATTCATGAATCCTAAGAAGAAATCATCCGCGAAAGCCAAGTCCGGCGCTCAGACCAAATCCAAAGCGAAGCCAAAGGCGAAAAAGAAGACCCGGAATATAAAGGTAGACTATCTTGCGCGGGTCGAAGGCGAAGGCGCGCTGCACGTGCGGTTCAAAGATTCGAAGGTATTGGACGTGAAGCTCAAGATATTCGAGCCGCCGCGTTTCTTCGAAGCTTTCCTCAAAGGCCGCCGCTTCACGGAAGTGGGCGACATCACCGCCCGCATCTGCGGCATTTGCCCGATCGCCTATCAGATGGGCGTGTTCAACGCCATGGAACGCATCTGCGGGGTAGAAATCGATAAACCCATCCGCGATTTGCGCCGTCTGATTTATTGCGCGGAATGGATCGAAAGCCACGTGCTGCACATGGCCATGCTCCACGCGCCCGACTTCCTGGGTTACGAGGATTCGCTGCAAATGGCTCAGGATCACCCGGATATTGTGAAGACGGCCCTTAGCCTGAAGAAAGCCGGTAACGAGCTAATGAGCTTCATTGGCGGCCGTTCGGTACACCCGATCAACTTGCGCGTGGGCGGCTTCTATAGCGTGCCCACCAAAGCGGAATTGCAGGCGTTCAAGGAAGAACTCAAGTGGGGCCTGGAGGCGAGCGTGGAATTGGCGAAATGGGCCGCGGGCCTCGATTACCCGGATTTTGAGCGTGATTATCAATTCGTGGCGTTGCGCCATCCCGATGAGTACGCGATCTGTGATGGCCGCCTCGTGTCAAACCGTGGGTTGGACATTGACGTCAACGAGTTTCACAATCATTTTCAAGAAGAGCATGCGGTTCACTCGCACGCGTTGCAAGCGGTCGTGCATGGGCATGAGTCCTACATGGTGGGGCCATTGGCCCGGTATAGCCTGAACTCCAGTCAATTGCCCCCTGTCGCCAAAGAAACGGCGGCCGCTGCCGGATTGGGGCCGACGTGCAACAATCCGTTCAAATCCTTGCTGGCGCGAGGCGTTGAGACCGTGTGCGCGTTTGAAGAGGCCCTTCGGCTGATTGACGAATATGAGATGCCTGACGCGCCCGCGGTGGAGGTAGAGCCGCAGCGGGGCAAAGCCTCGGGTTGCAGCGAAGCGCCGCGCGGCATCTGCCATCACACATACGCCATTGATGATGATGGCCTTGTTCAGTTCGCGCAGATTGTGCCGCCCACTTCGCAGAACCAGCGGACGATTGAAGAGGATTTGCGGGACTTTGTGCCTCAATACGCGAACTTGTCTGACGAAAAGCTAACGTGGCGCTGTGAGCAGGCCGTGCGTAACTATGACCCTTGTATCTCGTGCGCTACGCATTTTCTGAAGTTAACGGTGGACCGTGAGTGAAAAAAGGAGCTCTTGCGCAAAGAAACGATGCAGTACTGATCGTCGGCGTTGGAACGGAGTTTGGCGCCGATGATCGTGTGGGACGCACGGTGGCCGAAACGCTCAAGCAAAGTGAAGAGATTCGCGGCGTGGAGGTCAGGGAAGCCACTGGCGAAGGCGCTTCCCTTATGGCGCTTTGGGAGGGGTACAGCCGCGTAATCATTATCGACGCAGCCTCCTCGGGCAGTGCGCCGGGAACCATACACCGAATTGATGCGTCCAAAACGATCGTACCCACTGGATTTCTGCATTACTCGACCCATGCCTTTGGCGTGGCCGAAGCGATTGAACTCGCGCGCGTGCTGGGAACGCTCCCGGAAAGCGTCACCGTGTATGCAGTTGAAGGAGCGTGTTTCCGGCCCGGAGGCCCTGTAACGCCTGAAGTGGAAAAGGCGGTACCGGAGGTTGCCCGGCAGGTGCGCGAGGAATTGGCCGCCCGGATATCTTCTTGAGTAAACACGACCGCCTGATGGGCCAGTAGCCCGGTATGCCTGGCGGTCTGATGAGGAGAAGTGTGCAATGTTGGACTATCTGATTAAACAACCGCCGTCACCGCCGTCCAGTGATAAACGGTGGAAATTGGTCAACGCGGCCATGCGCCGCCATGGCTATGAAGCGGGAGGGCTTATCGAAACGCTGCATACCGTGCAGGACGCCTTTGGTTACTTGGACGAAGAGGCGCTTCGATATGTGGCTACGGCGCTACACTTGCCTTTGAGCCTTGTCTATGGCGTAGCGACGTTTTACCACTACTTCACGCTAAAGCCCCAGGGGCGGCACACCTGTGTGATCTGTACGGGCACCGCCTGCTACATCAAGGGTGGACCGGCTATCCTCTCGGCTATCGAGAAGGAGCACGGTGTTCAGCCAGGGGAAACGACGGAAGACGAAGCTTTTTCGTTGTTGTCGGCGCGGTGTCTGGGTTCATGTGGCTTGGCCCCGGCCGCCGTGTTCGATGGAGAAGTGGTGGGCAAACTCAAAGTAGACGACGCCCGAGAGCGGCTGCGGAGGTGGAGAAACGATGACACAGGAAAATAACGGGAATGGCAACGGCAACGGATCCGCCGCTCAACCGGAGGGTGCGTGTATCCGGGTGTGCCGTGCGGCCGGTTGCGTGTCGGCTGGCAGTGAGGACATCTACCAGATCCTGAACGACGAAGTGAAGAAACAGGGGCTGCGTGACCGGTGCACAGTCAAAGGCGTCGGGTGCATGGGCCTGTGTTCCGCTGGCCCCCTGATATCTGTTGAGCCCGGCGATGATTGGTATCAAGGCGTGAAGACGCAGGATGTGCCGGACATTCTGCGCAGCCTGGAAGAGGGGCCGGTCGAAAGGCTGCGCCTGGATACGGAAATGCCCTTTTTCAAGCGGCAAGTGCGCGTCGTGCTTGAAAACATGGGCCGGATCGATCCGGAAAAGCTTCAGGATTACGTTGATCATGGAGGGTATGAGGCGCTCTCGAACATTCTGACGGAACGCAGTCCCAGCGAGGTTATCGACGAGATCTCACGTAGTGGGTTACGTGGCCGCGGCGGCGCGGGATATCCCACCGGGCTCAAGTGGGGCACCGTGGCCAAAGCGCCTGGAGAACGCAAGTACGTGGTTTGTAACGCCGATGAAGGCGATCCCGGCGCGTTCATGGACCGCAGCGTGCTTGAGAGCGATCCGCACCGTATCATTGAGGGGATGGCGATCGCGGGCTACGCCGTCGGCGCTAACCACGGTTACATTTACGTGCGCGCCGAGTATCCGCTTGCCGTCTCGCGGCTCAAGGGAGCCATCCGTCAAGCTGAACGCGAGGGGTATCTTGGCACTCACGTATGCGGCACGCCTTTCGAGTTTTCGGTCGAGGTGCGGTTGGGCGCCGGCGCTTTCGTGTGCGGCGAAGAGACGGCTCTCATTCATAGTATCGAAGGCCAACGCGGCTCGCCGCGTCCCCGTCCGCCTTATCCGGCGCAATCCGGTTTGTGGGGACACTCGACGCTGATCAACAACGTGGAAACCTTGGGGAACATTCCAACGATTATCCGCAAGGGGGCCGAGTGGTTCGCTGGTGTGGGCACGGAACGCAGCAAAGGCACCAAGGTGTTCGCCCTAGCCGGCGGCGTCAACAACACGGGCCTTATCGAAGTGCCCATGGGTATTTCGCTGAACGATATCGTCTTTGAGATCGGCGGCGGTGTGCCCGGCGGCATGGCCTGTAAGGGCGTACAGACTGGTGGTCCTTCGGGGGGATGTATTCCAACGCAGCATCTCGATAAATCGGTCGATTACGAGTCACTAGCTGAGTTGGGTTCCATTATGGGCTCTGGCGGCATGATCGTGATTGACGAGAGCTCTTGTATGGTGGACGTCGCCAAATACTTCCTTGAGTTCTGTAAGAGCGAGTCGTGCGGTAAATGCGTGCCTTGCCGGGTTGGCACGAATCAACTGCACGATATCCTCGATAAGATCACAAGTGGGGAAGCTTCAGAGGCCGACCTGGAACTGCTCATCGAATTGTGCGACTTGGTCAAAACCGCGAGCTTGTGCGGACTGGGCCAATCCGCGCCGAATCCGATTCTGAGCACTCTCGAGTATTTTCGTGAAGAGTACGACGCCCACATTCACGACAAGCATTGTTCGGCGGGCGTGTGTGCGACACACGGTGTGAAGGAGGCCGTGTCATGACGGTTACAGCGCAAGTTAAGACCCTTAAGGTTGATGATCGCGATGTTAGCGGGCGGGGGGATGAGACCATTCTCGAGATTGCGCGGGAAAATGGCATCTACATCCCGACCCTATGCCATATGTATGGCCTGTCGCCGGTTGGCGGCTGCCGTTTGTGCCTGGTCGAGGTGGAGGGAGTAAACCGGCTTCTATCCGCCTGCACGACGCAGATCGAGGAAGGCATGGTGGTCCATACGCAATCCGATCGGCTCAATAAGTACCGCAAGATGATTCTCGAATTATTGCTGTCTGAGCGGAATCACACCTGTTCGGTGTGTGTGTCCAACGGACACTGCGAACTCCAGACGCTCGCCCACAATGCGGGCATCAATCACGTGCGCATTCCGTATCGATATAAGCGGTACTCCGTGGACGCGTCTCACCAATTGTTCATCGGCGACCACAACCGCTGCATCCTATGCACAAGGTGCGTGCGCGTGTGTGATGAAATAGAAGGGGCGCACACCCTGGATATTCTCGGGCGCGGCATCGAATCTCAAGTGATAACAGACATGAACGAGCCCTGGGGCGAATCGGACACATGCACGAGCTGTGGTAAGTGCGTACAGGTCTGCCCGACGGGCGCGTTGTCGGAACGAGGCAAGTCAGTGGCGGAGATGGCCAAGCGCAAACAGTTTCTGCCTTACCTGACTCTGATGCGGGATAAATGGAAATGAGTAAAGCTAAAATCGCCACGATATGGTTGGATGGATGCAGTGGGTGTCACATGTCGTTTCTCGATATGGACGAAAACCTGCTTAAGGTTGCCGAGCTTGCTGAGCTCGTGTACAGCCCGCTGGTGGATATGAAGGAATACCCCGAGAGCGTGGACGTCGCGCTGGTTGAAGGCGCGGTGAGCAACGAGGACGACCTTAAGCGTATTCTCATGGTGCGGGAACGAACTAGTATTGTAGTCAGCTTGGGTGATTGCGCGGTAACGGCGAATGTGCCCGCTATGCGCAATCTGTTCCCCATGCCGGCCGTTATGGACCGCGCCTATAAGGAAAACGCGGCCCGGCCGCTGCCTCAACCGCCGAATTCGGTCATTCCTCCGTTGTTGGATAAAGTGCGGCCAGTCCACGAAGTGATTGATGTGGACGTATTTGTGCCCGGATGCCCGCCGCCCGCGGATGTCATTCTGGCCACGGTTCAGGCCCTATTGGAAGGCAAAGCGCCGCAAGAGGCCGTAACCTCGCGGTTTGGAATGTGAGGGCATACACGATGACGAATACAATTACCATCGATCCCGTGACCCGCATTGAAGGTCACGCGAAGATTACCATTCACTTGGAAGATGACGGGTCCGTGCGTGACGCCTTCTTTCACGTCACGCAGTTCCGCGGCTTCGAGAAGCTCTGCGAAAACCGGCCCTTCGCCGAGATGCCGTCGCTGATGGCGCGTATCTGCGGCATTTGCCCGGTAAGTCATCTAATCGCTTCCGCCAAAGCGTGCGATGGGCTGCTTGCCGTGCGGATTCCTTCGACAGGGGCCAAGCTGCGCCAGATCATGAATCTCGCTCAGTTTGTGCAGTCTCATGCGTTGAGCTTCTTTCACCTATCATCGCCGGATCTGCTTCTCGGCATGGATGCGCCGCCCGAGAAACGCAACATTTTTGGCGTGGTTGAGTCTCACCCCGAGTTGGCGCGCGACGGCATTCGCATGCGCCAGTTCGGCCAACAGGTCATTGAATGGCTGGGCGGTAAGCGCATTCATCCGGCATGGATTGTGCCCGGTGGCGTAAATTCGCCGTTGACTGAGGAAATCAGAAACAAGATTCGCGCGGACATTCCCGAGGTGAAGGACATCATCCGGCGTACATTACGTTGGTATAAGAAGAGTTATCAGCAGTTCGCGGCGGAGATAGCGACCTTCGCGAACTTCCCTAGCCTTTTCATGGGGCTGGTTGGCGACAATGGCGATATCGAGCTGTACGACGGCGCGTTGCGCATGATGGATTCCGCGGGCAACATCATCGCGGACCGCGTCGAACCCGAGCGGTATTCGGAGATTATCGAGGAGGCCGTTGAATCCTACACCTATTTGAAGTTTCCGTATTACAAGCCCATGGGCTATCCCATGGGTTTCTATCGCGTTGGTCCGCTGGCCCGGCTTAACGTGGCCGACCAGTGTGGGACGCCGGAAGCCGATGAGGAACATGAAGAGTTCAAGAATCTGCAACCCGGCGCGGTGCTCAGTTCTTTTCACTACCATTACGCCCGGCTTATCGAGATTCTGCATGCTCTCGAGAAGATGGACGATCTGCTGAAGGATCCGGACATATTGGACTCGCACGTGCGCGCGGTGGCCGAACCGAATAGCCGGGAAGGCATCGGGGTGGCCGAGGCGCCGCGGGGCACGCTGATCCACCATTACCGGGTCGACGATCAGGGGCTGATTCAGTGGGCGAACATGATTATCGCCACTGGCCACAACAATATGGCCATGAATCGAGGTGTGACGCAGGTAGCCAAGCACTTCGTGCATGACCACGACATGAAGGAGGGTATGCTCAACCGGGTCGAGGCCGTGATTCGCACCTACGACCCCTGCCTGAGTTGTTCAACCCATGCCGTGGGTCAGATGCCGATGCGTGTGCAACTCGTGGATGCGCAGGGCCAAGTTGTTAACGAAAAAGTGCGGGAATGAGGCGAAGCGTGGCGGCCTTGGTCATTGGATATGGCAATCCGCTGCGCCAGGATGATGGCGCGGGCCGGGCCGTCGCCGACGCCATTGAACAAAGCACGAACGGCCCCGGAGTGCGCGTAATAACCGTTCACCAGCTCACGCCCGAACTCATGCTTGAGTTTCAGGGCGTGAGCCTTGTCGTTTTCGTAGACGCCGCTCATGGCGCGCCGGCTGGCGCGGTGACGAGCTGGGAACTGACGCCGGAACCGGGCGACAATCGCGAATTTACCCATCATTGCGAGCCTGGAAACCTGTTGTACCAAGCGGACAAACTCTACAATGCGTCGCCGCGTGGATTCATGGTGACCATTGCCGCTGCTCAATTCGGCTTTGGAGAAGAGCTCAGCGCCGCGGTTCGCGAGGCTGTGCCTCGGGCCGTAGAGCGCGTCGAACGCCTTATCGGGACCGCTGTAAACCCGCCGGGGCATTCGCCGGCGCGCGAGCAGGCGGGTTGAGATACTGAAAGCCGGCCGTCCATGCACGAGTTCAGCATCGCCACCGCCATCATCGAGCAGACCTGCGCAGTCGCGCGGGAGTATGACGCCGACACGGTGACCGAGGTACATGTTGTGATCGGCGCCCACCGGCAGGTCGTGCCTGAGATGCTTGAGACCGCTTTCGACGCCGCCAAGTGCGGAACCATCGCGGAATCGGCTACCCTTCTATGGCGGGAGACGCCGTTGCGGGCGCAATGCGCCCAGTGCCTGGCCGCCTTTGAACCGGCCGAGGTCTTCTGGAGATGTCCAAACTGCGGCAGTAATCGGTGCAATATCCTTACGGGCGACGAACTGCTCATCAAGAGCGTCGTGCTTGAGCAAAGCAAAGAGGACGGCGCCACGGATGACCGCGCGCCTGACGAAGACGCGCCGATGTCGAAGCCGGAGTGAAGATCGCCACGCAACGCTTCAATTTGCGTCCCGATCTACGGTATCATGGTTATCCTTAGCTGAATAGGAGGCTTTATGGAGATCAATGTCGTCCAGAAGGTGCTGAAGGTCAATGACGAGCTTGCGCAACAGGTGCGCGAGCGCTTGCGCGCGGCGGGTGTCGTTGCGGTCAATCTCATCAGCGCGCCGGGCTCTGGCAAGACCACGCTGCTCGAATCCGTCATTCCATTGCTGCGGGACGACTTGCGCCTTGGGGTTATCGAGGGCGATCCCGAGACTACCCGCGACGCTGAGCGCATCGCGCGGCATGGCGTGCCGGTAACGCAGATCAACACGGCGGGCGGTTGCCATCTCGAGGCGAATCTGGTGTTGCAGGCCCTTGATCGCTTTGATCTCAAGGCTCTCGACGTTCTGGCTATCGAGAACGTGGGTAACATGGTCTGTCCGGTTGGTTTCGATCTTGGCGAGACTAAGCGCGTGGCGGTGGTCAGCACGCCCGAAGGTCACGACAAACCGGCGAAGTACCCCAAACTTTTCCGGCAAACTGACCTGGTCGTGTTGAACAAGATCGATCTCTTGCCCCACATGGACTTCGACGAGGCGGTGTTCGACCGTGATCTGAAGGAACTCAACCCGGACGTCCAGTTACTACGAGTTTCGTGCCGTACCGGCGAGGGCCTTGACGGTTGGGCCGATTGGTTCCGCCGCCTTTCGGAAGCTGGAGAAGCGGCGGAAGCGAGCGCCTGAGCGCGCTGACGCCGGCCACCGCTTAGGACACGCCATGGATCCAGCGGCTCCCATATCCGTTGATGCGCCAAGGGCGCACTCGGTGCGTGTTGAGGGAACCGTTCAGGGCGTGGGGTTCCGGCCTTACGTGTACCGGCTTGCTACCGAATTGGGACTGACGGGCGAAGTCGCGAATACTCTTACTGGCGTTGTGATCCACATCGAAGGGCCAAAGCGGCAGGTTGAAGCGTTTCTCGAACGGCTGGGCCGCGAGAAGCCGCCGTTGGCGGCGATTGACGTCATGAACAGCGAGCCCGCCACGTTGCGGAACAACACAGCGTTCGTGATTCGCAATAGCCAGACCCAAGGGGCGCCGTCAGCGTCGATTCTTCCCGATATGGCGACGTGCCCCGATTGTCTGCGCGAGATCTTCGACCCCATGGATCGGCGTTACCGATATCCGTTCACGAACTGCACGCATTGCGGCCCGCGCTTCTCGATCATCGAAAGCCTGCCCTATGATCGGCCGCGCACGTCCATGAAACGTTTCCAAATGTGCGCGCGTTGCGAAGCGGAATACCGCGATCCAGCCGACCGGCGTTTCCATGCGCAGCCCAACGCCTGCCCCGACTGTGGACCGCAAGTTGCCTTATGGGATTGTGACCGAACCGTAATCGCGGAACATGGCGCGGCCATCGAGGCTGCGGCGGACGCGATTCTTTCGGGACGGATAGTGGCCGTAAAGGGATTGGGTGGCTTTCACCTGCTGGCTGACGCGCGCAGCGCGCAGGCCGTCGAGGCGCTGCGCCAGCGCAAACACAGGGAGGCCAAGCCTTTCGCGATCATGGCGCCTGAGGAGGCGTGGGCGCGCGAGCATTGTGAGGTGTCAGAACTGGAGAGCGAACTGCTCAGCTCGCCGCGAGCGCCCATCATGCTGTTAGCGAAACGCGGCGGCGGCGTGACGGAAGACGTTGCGCCCGGCAATCCCAGTTTGGGCGTGATGTTGCCGTACACGCCGTTGCATCATTTGCTGATGGCGGAACTGCGGATTCCCATCGTAGCGACCAGTGGGAATTTGGCTGATGAACCCATTTGTGTAGACGCGGATGAGGCGTCGAGACGCCTGGCGGGAATCGCGGAGTTGTTTCTCGTCCATGACCGTCCCATTGTGCGGCCCGTGGACGATTCGGTCGTTCGCGTGATGGCGGGGCGGCCGATGGTGTTGCGCCGCGCCCGGGGATACGCGCCGGCGCCGATTAACCTTCCGGCGGAGGGTCCCGATTTGCTGGCGCTCGGCGGGCATCTGAAAAACGCTGTCGCTGTAGCGCGGTCAACCAAGGCTTACGTCAGCCAGCACGTGGGCGATCTCGACACGGCTGAGTCAGCGGCCGTCTTCGAGCGGGCTGCGCAGGATCTGCCCCGGCTCTATGAAGTTCAGCCCGCGTATGTTGTTCATGACGCGCATCCCCATTACTACTCATCGACTCACGCCGCAAAGCGTACAGAGCCGCGAATTGCCGTGCAGCATCACTATGCTCACGCCGCCGCCTGCATGGCGGAGCATGGG
>PUMX01000228.1 GCA_003552485.1 Candidatus Hydrogenedentota bacterium | reverse complement strand
GCGCCTCGCCATAACCGGCTCAGCTGTTGGGTTCATTGCCGGTGGGCCTTTGGCGTAGAACCATACTGCTCGGGAAATAATTGCCCGGGCTCCTTGGGCTTTTCGCTCTGGCAATCGGGCCCGGCCTGTGTTAAGGTTCCCGTCATTAGCGCCGTACGGGGGGTGACGGTAGCCTGGAAGTTAGGGATCAGGGAGCGTTTTCTATGGACATTGCCATCATTACTGGGGCCGCGGGGCTGATCGGCGCCGAAGCGGTTCGCTATTTCAGCGCGCAGGGTATGCGCGTGGCCGGTATCGATAATGACATGCGGCGCGAGTTCTTCGGCGACGACGGCTCCACGGCGTGGAACCGCCGGCGCCTGGAAGAGGAGGTTGCCCAATACGAGCATCACGACGTGGATATCCGCGATAACGAGGCAATCGGCCGCATATTCAAGACGTATGGAACAGACGTGAAGCTTGTGGTGCATGCGGCCGCTCAACCCTCGCATGACTGGGCGGCGCGCGCACCTTTGGTGGATTTCGGGGTGAATGCGACGGGCACATTGCATATGCTGGAAAACGCCCGCCAGCATTGTCCCGATGCCGTATTCATTTTCACCTCGACCAATAAGGTCTACGGAGATACGCCGAACAGGCTTCCACTGGTTGAGAAGGAAACTCGTTGGGAGATCGAAGAAGGGCATCCATACGCCGATGGGATCAAGGAGGACATGTCTATCGACCATTCGACGCACTCGGTCTTCGGCGCGTCGAAGGTGGCCGCGGACGTCATGGTTCAGGAATACGGGCGCTACTTTGGTATGAAGACCGCCAGTTTCCGCGGCGGCTGTCTGACGGGGCCCGGCCATTCCGCGGCGGAGTTGCACGGGTTTCTCGCCTACTTGATGAAATGTTGCGTGTTCGGCCGTGAATACACGGTATTTGGGTACAAAGGCAAGCAGGTTCGGGACAATATCCACAGCCACGATTTGATACGCGCTTTCGACTGCTTTTACCAGCGGCCGCGCGTCGGCGAAGTCTATAACATCGGTGGCGGACGTTTCAGCAACTGCTCGATGCAGGAAGCCATCATGCTTTGTGAGGAGATCGCGGGAAGACCATTGAAGCGCCGTTACGAAGAGGCGAACCGCATCGGAGATCATATCTGGTGGATAAGCAGTCTCGACAGGTTTCGCAGCCACTATCCCGAATGGACGCCCGTCTATGACGTCCGCCGCATTCTACGGGAGGTCTACGAGCAGCAGGCGGCGATGAAGGAAGGGGCCGTGGCGGGAGAGAGCGCGTAGCCGGGATCGCCGGTTGTCCCAACGAGCGTAGTTGGTCTGGTTGCAGCGGGATTTGGGCCGGGCCTATTCGTCTGTGTCGTCGAGCCGTCCGGCGCATAGGGCGCTGAGCGCGCATTTGTGGCAATCCTGGATGGTGGCGAGCGTAGGATCGCAGTCCTCGGGATTTCTCTTCTTATCGTTGATGTACCATTGCTGCACACCAATCCAGCCAACCATAATCGCGAACACAATGCCGCCTGCGGCCAATGCTGGTCCAAGCGCCGAGAGCATAACTCAGGCCCCTAGACCGGCGAAACCCATGAAGGCCATCGAAAGGATGCCAGCGATGATGAGGGTGAGCGCGGCCCCTCTCGCGATGCTGGGCACGTCGGCGAGTTCGAGCTTTTCCCGCGCGCCGGCCATGAACACGAGGGCCAGCATGAAGCCGGCGCCGCCTCCGAGGGCGTAGAAAAGGGTCTGCATAAAATCGTATTCTCGCGCGGTAGCGAACAAGGCCATGCCCATAATGGCGCAGTTCGTTGTGATGAGCGGAAGGAATATGCCCAGTGCGCGGAACAGGGTGGGGCTGACCTTCTTGAAAGTCATCTCGACGAGCTGTACGGCCGACGCGATGACGGCGATGTACGCGATGATGCGCAGGTACGGCGCGTCGAGGTAGATGAGCAGCTGGTTGATGCCGTACGAGCACACGCCCGCCACAAGCATGACGAAGATGACCGCGAACCCCATGGGCACGGCGGTTTTGTATTTCGCGGACACGCCCAGAAACGGGCAGATGCCCAGGAAGGCCGCCAGTACAAGATTGTTGATAATGGCAGCGTCCAGAAATACGAATGTCAGGGAATCAGGATCCATGTTAAGCCTCTTCCGTCGCAGCAGCCGCCTGCTTTTCCTTGCGTTCCTTCATCCAGGCGAATAGCAGCAGCCATGCGCCCAACACCAGGAATCCGCCCGGCGGAAGGATCATAATGGCCCAAGGTTGGAAATGGGGTCCAAACAGATCCACGCCGAACAAGCTGCCCATGCCCAATAATTCTCGAACGGCGCCAAGACACAGAAGCGCGAAAGTGAAGCCCGCGCCCATGCCAAACGTATCGAGCAACGTATTCCGAAGTGTGTTCTTCGATGCGAAGGCCTCGGCCCGTCCAAGAATCAAACAGTTCACCACGATCAGCGCGATAAATGCGCCCAAGTTGTCATAGAGCTCCAGGCTGATGGCTTGGATGACGTATTCAACCACCGTGACAAAGGTGGCGATGATAACGATATAGGTGGGGATACGGACCTGCCGCGGAATCAGCTTACGAAAGATCGAGACCAGGCTGCTGGACATCACCAATACGAACGTTGTCGCGATTCCCATGGCCAAGCTGTTAATCACGGTGTTCGTGACCGCCAGCACCGGACACATGCCCAGTAACTGCACAAAGACCGGGTTCTCCCGCCACAGTCCCTTCAGAAAATCATCCATATTCGCCGGGGGCATTTTGCCGCCGATTGGACTACTCATGGCCCGCCTCCTCGATCTCACTCCGGTGTTCGCGGATTACGGCGGCGTACTCATTCAAGCTTCTGTTGAGCATTTCAACAACCGCATCTACCGATATTGTCGCGCCCGCGATGCCGTCGATTTCATGGTCGTCCCGGGGGGCTCCTTCCGCCACGCTGTCCACCGGTTGCTTCAATTCCCCGGTCGCCTCGTCGATTTCGACGGAGAGGCCTTCGAAACTAGCGACGAAGTCGGAATCCGTCGCGATTCGATCGCCTAAACCGGGCGTTTCGGTGTTCTCCATGACCTGGTAGCCTATGAGCGTCTCTGCATCGGGGTCATAGCCGTAGATGATCCGGATCACGTCTTGGTAACCCATCGCACTGGCGCGGAGCGCCACGCCGACCAGATTGCCGTCGTCATCATAACCGGCGAAGAATGTGGCCCGTTGGTCGGCGTCTTCCCCTTCGATGTGTTCGATTTCGCCCTCTTCAGTTACGAGGAACGCAAGGCGGGATTCCGCTCCTGGCAGAACCTCGAAAATCGCGTTCTGTAAACGCTCGGCTTGGTTGGCTTGGATAAGCGGCAACGTCCCCTGATACACAAATACAATTAGCAGGCCCGAGGAGACGGCCACGATGCCCAGCGTCGCAATCATGCGTACGCTGGTGGCAAGGCCGGGGCGCCCGGGAGCCGGCGGCTGGTTCTCGGTACTCATACTGCCTTCTTCTCCGATGTCGTGACGGCCCCATAAATACGCGGCTGCGTGAGTCTGTCGATTATTGGCGAAGCCGCGTTGCCCAAGAGAATGGCGTACATGATGCCTTCAGGCAGGCCCCCAAGCATTCGAATAAGGTAGGTTATGCCGCCAATTAGTATGCCGTAGATCCACATTCCTCTTGGGGTCGTCGGCGAGGCGACGAGATCGCTCGCCATGAACATGGCCCCAAGCATGAGGCCGCCCGAGAATAGCGAGAACAAGGGGTTCGGGTTGACCTCGGGGTCGAGTAGATGGAACGCCCCGCCCACCAGCAATATCGTGGCCAGAATCGCCGCCGGGATCCGCCAATTCATCATGCGGCGGGCGATCAGATAGGCGCCGCACAGCAGAATGATGAGAGCCGATGTCTCGCCTAGCGAACCCGCTGTTGTGCCGATGAACAGTTGCATGGTGTCCGTCGGGATATCTTCGAATCGCATTAGAGCGATGGGCGTCGCTCCCGTGAATCCGTCAATCCCGGAATCCCGCACAAACTGAACCACATTGATTGGTTCGAGGAAAGGTAGTGTGAAGGTTGAAGGTATTCCCTGAACGAACCGGCCCTCCATGTAGGGAGGAGTCCACGTGGTGATGGCGACGGGGAAAGTGGCCTGCAAGAACGCGCGGCCGACGAGCGCCGGATTAAACGTGTTGAAGCCGAGCCCGCCGAATAGCGTCTTGCCAAGTAGGATGGAAACAATGCCGCCCACCGCGCCCATCCACAATGGAAAACCCGGCGGCAGCGTCAAGGCCAGCAACATGCCAGTAATCACGGCGCTGTAGTCGCCAATGGTGGATGGCTTTCCGGCAAACCTGCACACGAGGTGCTCGGTCAGCACAGCTGAGCCCGTACACACCGCGATCAGCAACACGGCGCTGGCCCCAAACGAGTAAATGGAAAACGCCATAATGGGCAGCATCGCGTACACGACATGCCGCATGATAGCGTCCGTGGTCAACGGCGCGCGCACATGGGGCGAGGGCCGGAGTTCCATGGGTTGCGTTGGTCCACTCATTGTTGTGCTTTCTTTTCACGGTTAATGGCCTTGGCAACCCGGAAATATTGCACAAGTGGAATGTTGGACGGACAGACATAAGCGCAACTGCCGCATTCGAAACAGTCCATGAGATGATATTCGTCAGCCATCAATTCGTAGTATCCCTTCCGCGCAAGCAACCCCAGTTCAGACGGGTTTAGGTGAACGGGGCAAACCTCGACGCAGCGGCTGCAATGGATGCACGGATAGACCGGCTTCTCCCGGCTGGCGACCTCTTTCTCGGTAAGGACGACAACGCCCGTGATCCCCTTAGTAACGGGCGATTCCAACGACTGCACCGCCGCGCCCATCATAGGGCCGCCTAGGATAACTTCGACGGTCTTTTCGTGCAAGCCCAAATGGTTCAGCACGAATTGCAGGGGCGTCCCCAGGGCCATCATGTAATTGCCGGGCTTCTTTACGCCGGGACCCGTCACCGTCACCACCCGTTCGATAAGCCCTTGTTGCCGCGGCAGCAGCTCCCCGATTTGAGCGACCGTCGCCACGTTAAACACGCCGACGCCGACGTCCAGCGGCAGTCCGCCAGAGGGCACTTCCCGGTCGAGCAGCACCTTAATGAGCACCTTTTCGGCGCCCTGCGGGTACTTCGTCGCCACGGGCTCCACCGTAATGGGCCGATCCGGCGGCAGATGGGCGCGCAACGCTTCGATGGCGTCGGGTTTGTTCTCCTCGATGCCGATCATGATGCGTTCCGCTCCCATGGCGCGCTGAATAATCCGGCAGCCATCAAGAAGCGATTGCCACTGTTCAAGCATGACGCGGTGGTCAGTCGTCAGATAGGGCTCGCATTCGCACCCGTTAATGATGATGGTGTCCACCTGCTTGCCTTCGGGGACCTTCATCTTCACGTGGGTTGGAAACGCGGCGCCGCCGAGGCCGACCACGCCCGTGGCTTGCACGGCTGTAATCAGTTCGTCGGGCGTCATTGACTCGATATCGACTTCGACGCCATACAAGACATCCTGACTCGCACCGGGATAAGCTTCGAGAAAAATCGCCGGCGTCATCTCGCCATTCGGCGTCCGCGCGAGCCCGATATCGGCGATGCGGCCCGTGGCGGGCGCATGAATAGGCACCGAAACGAACCCGCCTGCCTCGGCGATAGGTTCGCCGCGCACCACCTCCTGGTTCACACGAACGATTGGTTTGCTTGGCGCGCCGGTATGCTGAGAAAGCGGCAGAATCAGCTTCTGCGGAAATGGGAACCGGCGAATGGGTTTGTCCGCGGTAATCTTCTCTTCCGGCGGATGCACACCGCCGCGGAAACTGCGCAGCATCGCCTGACTGAGCAGACCTGCCGACGGTTTTCCGTTATCTTGCCAAGGTGGCGCGGACACGCTCGGTCCGCGCCCCTTGAGTTTTTCTAGCAGCGTCATGGGGTCCGCCTTCACGCGTTAAGCTTTTCGGCCCGCTTGACCCACTTCTCCACGTCTTTCTCACTGGGATTCGAGGGTTGTCCCGGCCGGATACAACGCGTAGGGCATTTCTCCGCCGCCTTGACGACATCTTTGAACGGACCACCCTTCGGGTCTTTTATGTACGCCTTGCCGTCTGGCGTCTGCGCGAATATCTTCGAGTTGATATCTACACAGTCGCCACAGGCGTTGCACTCTTCCTTGATGATCTGTGGACCGCTGGTCGCCGGCGTCTGTTGTGTTTGGGCGGCTGCTTCCGTTGCTGCGCCGCCGCCGCCGTTGTCGCTGCCAGCCGCCTGCGCGGGCGCTGGCGCACTCAGGTCGATGGCGCCCGCCGCCCCATGGCTGTTGCCCGACAGCTCCATTAACCCACGGGCCAGATTCTGAACCACCTCGGCGCGGATGCTGTTCTTCAAGTTATCCATGTTCACTTCGCGATCGACGCCGGTGAACGACTTCATGAGCCGCCAGAAGTTACGGCGATCCTCGCAGGACAGTACGATTTCCTTCGACACCAGGATGCGCGTGAGATTGCCGGCCTGATCGGTTGCCCAGATGTAGGGATACAGGTCCTCGCGTTCGTCGGCCGGCATATCCAGCAAGTCGGCCAACGGAACCATCTTGTCGTTCCAGGTGTCGCGCGGGGCTTTCTTGAAGTGTTTGCGGAACCGCGCTTCGGTGACCGCAAAATCGGCGAAAGTCAGCTTCGTTTCCATCTCGGCCGGCTGGCCGTTTTCTTCAATGTACTTAACCGTGTAGCTCGGCCAGTCTTCTTTCATGGCTGGGTTGCCGTCCATATCCAGGCACTCTTCGAATGTAATCCCTTGGTCGGGGTCATAGGAGAACAGTGGATAGGCCCGGCTTTCCACGGCCAGTTTGGCTTGAGTCTCGGACATGTCGTCGCCGATGCCATGCTCAGGCTG
The DNA here is from genome assembly GCA_003552485.1 of Candidatus Hydrogenedentota bacterium. GTDB lineage: Bacteria > Hydrogenedentota > Hydrogenedentia > Hydrogenedentales > SLHB01 > PUMX01. Next base: position 3,553 of record PUMX01000228.1, on the reverse strand, counting down.
ACAGGGTGAATACACGTTGAAGATCGCTGGACGCCGGCTCTGGAGCCCGCGGATAAAGTTCTCAATGAGATGCGAGGCGTGCGACATGCTGCCTTGAAGGACGTACCCCGTCCGGTGCGCCATGGCGATAAGCCCCATCTCCTTGCGGATTTCTTCCTTGCCGTGCTGCGCTGCGCCATACTGGGCCATATCCGAAATCTGGCCGGTGAAGCCCGATGTACACGCCTGGCCGCCGGTGTTCGAGTAAACCTGCGTGTCCAGCGCCATAACCTTGACGGGTTTGCCCGTCATCATCATGCGTGACAGGTTCTGGAATCCGATGTCGTACAGCGCGCCGTCGCCGCCAACGGCCACAACGGGTGGGCACAGATGGAATTCATCATCGGTGAACTGCTCCCAATTGAAGCGGCGGAAGAAGTCGTCGTGTTCGTTGGGATCGTATTCGTCCTCCAGTTCGAGTTCCGCCATACGGATCGCCTTGAAGCCTTCGGCCATCGTGGCCATGTGCCCCTCGAACACGCCCAACGCCATCGAGGTGCAATCCTGGAACAGATGGTTGGCCCACGGGAACGGATACGGGTTCAGCGGATATGTGCTGCCCCACACCGATGTACAGCCTGTGGCGTTGATGATGCCCATGTTTGCCCGGCCTTGGCCCGTGAGGCCTTCGGTGTACTGCCAGTGAAGCTTCTTCAGTTCGCTCAAGACGCCCGTGACGCGTTCAAGCCATTCGTTGTCAATGAGCTTGCTGACGCGGCCTTCTTCGAGGGCCGAGGAAAGATTGGAGACCGTTAGGTCACGATCCTTCGTCGAGTGCAGCGCCTTTTGAAGCGCCGATACGTCGCTGACGTCCATGTTTTCGGCGATCTTCATGCGGATGTGCTGTTCAAGCTGCTCGATAAGCTCCTCGATATTTTGCACATGCTGGCGCACTCGAGGCTGCAGCAGTGCGGTGACCGTGCTCGTGAACAGGTGCATTACGGTCTTCTCGCCGCAACCGAGGCAGGCGCCATCACCGCCAACGATTGACTTGTAGACGGTCTTGTCGAGAAGGATGTTCTCGAGGATACCAACGCCCTCTTCAAGGTCATCGACCTGCATGTATTCGGATTTGGTCGTTGGCAGGTCCAGCCAGAACTCCCAATTCTTGCGCAGTTTCTGGATGCTTTCGGGCGTCTGCGTGACGTTGCGCAACGCGTCGTCCTCACAGACTTTGATGCATTCCGCGCATCCTTTACAGGTCCATGGATCGATCGTGATCGATAGCAAGCCGCCCGTCCCTGGCGCTTGCTTCTCCTTGGTTGCATAGAAAGGCTTGGTGATGGCGAACTGAAAGTCGCCGACTACGTCCTTGAACAGGGCGAACTCGTTCTCGAGCTCCGTTTGCGCGTCGCCTTCGAGCCGAATCTCGGCGAGTGTTTCGTGAATGGCCTCTTGAAGCTGAGCCGAAACCGAACTGCTTTCCCCGCCCGCGTCGATGAGCCGGCGCAATTTGTTGATCGTGGTGGGGAGCGCTTTGGGCAGATGTTTGATGCTGTGTCCGTTCTTGCGAACCCTATCCACCGCCGTATCGAAGACCTCTTCTATCGTGTTCACCAATCCCGGTATAGCCGAATCCGGACATACCGTCCAGCAATTGCCACAACCAGTGCAGCGTTCGGGAATCCACTCGGGATGGTCAAACCGGATCGCGGTCATATCGCGGAACACGCCGGTGGACATGGGGATCAGGCTTGTGCCCAGGAAGGGGTCAGCCAGATTCTCGCCGCCATGGCCGGTGTTGTAGAAGTAACCGGTCTGCTCCCAAAACCGGTGGATATCGGTGGCGGGGGCTTGGCTTTCCGGCAAGTGTTTGAGCATGAGCGGGAGCGGTTCGGTTTTGCGCGCTTCCTTGCCATTCACCGGTTCGGTCAATGACATATCGGTCACTTGCTTGAGTTCATCGAAACCCCGGCGCACCACGCGCAGGTTGTCCTCGACGACACGCCGGCCCTTGGCGCCGAACTTGTCCTCGAGCTGGTCTTCAATGGACTTAAACAACTGCTCTTCGCTGAACCCGGCCTGTTCCATGACGGGGGACGCCTTAAAGAACGCGCCCTGGAACGCGATGCCCTGCATGCGGAACTGCAGTTCCGCATCGCTGGCCTCGTTGCGGGCGATGGCGAACGCGTCCACGTAGTAGACCGAGATGTCGTTGTCCACAATCATCTTCTGGTAGCGCGGGGGGATTGTGGCCCAAACGGCCTCTGGAGAGTCGTGATGGCTCTGAATAACGAAGACCCCGCCTTTCTTGAGGCCCGCCAACGGGTTCGAGTGACTGAATACGTTGGGATCCGGCGAAAGGACGACGTCCACGTAGTAATACTCGCTATTAAGCCGGATCGGTTCTGGCGCCGCCGAAAGGTAGTAGGTGGTCGGCTGGCCTTTCTTCTCCGAACCGTACTTCGGGTTGGCTTTGATGTGGTAGCCCAACAACTCGAACAAGGTCAGAGCGAGGTTCTTCCCTGTAGTGATAGCGCCCCAGCCGCCCACACTATGGAAACGCACCGTGATGCTATCCTTAGGCATCAGGTTCGGGTTTTCCGAGCCGCGTACGGACAAGTCGCCGATGTTCGGGTAGTGTTCGAGCAATTGCTCTTGATGGATCTGGAGCTTGGTGGTCAAAGGCTTTTGATGCACGAAGTCGATGGAGGTGTAGAAGAACTTTCGGCCGTTGCCTTCCGGCAACATGTTTTCGATTGCGCCGATAATGGCCTCCGGCTGCAAGTCCCGGCTGCCCAAGCCGTACACACCCGAGTAAATGGGCGGGTGGTCCGCAAAGGAGCTGTACGCGGGGTAGCTCGGGTAAGGCAACGCGCCGTTTCCGCTCTGACCGTTCTCGATACACCTGCCCAGCGCGGCCCGGACCTCGCGTACGAGCGGCAGATCCTCGGCAAGCGGCTGGTCAGTGCGCTCAAGGACGGTTACTCCTTTCCGGCCTTGCAGCATCGAGCCCAACAAATCGCCGGGGAACGGCCGGAACATCGTGACGTTCACGACCCCGATTTTGATATCGCGCGTTTCCCGGAAGTAATCGGCTACGGCCTCCGCGTTGGGAATCAGGCTGCCTTGGCCGACGATAAGATAGTCCGCGTCCTCGGTGCGGTATGTGTTTATCCGCCCGTACCGGCGTCCGGTGAGCTGATAGAACTCCTCGAAGGCTTGGTCGGTAAGCTCGAGGATGTGGTCAAAAAAGAAGGGCCGTTGACCGGCCACACTCTGCATGTACGAATCCTGGTTTTGCACCGGTCCGCACATTACGGAGTTGTCCACGCTCCAGAGTTCGGGAATGCGCCGGCGCGTGTCTCCGAAGAGAATACGCTGTGCGGGCGTGGGGGTCTCGATGATGTCATCGGGCCGGCCCAGGTATTCCTCGATGAGCTCGCGTTCTGGCAGCATGAGCGACTCAATGAGGTGTGTCGTCAGGAAGCCGTCCTGGCCGACCAGACCGGGGTTCAGCGACAGCTCAGCGATTCGGTGGGCGATGATGTTCAAGTCGGCCACTTCCTGGGCG
>PUMX01000147.1 GCA_003552485.1 Candidatus Hydrogenedentota bacterium | reverse complement strand
AGCGCGCCACAAAGTGATCAGGCGGCGATATCAAACTTCGTGAGGGCGCTGGTCATGCTCGAAGGCGGACGTTTTCTCAACCCTGATGACGAAGACGTCGACATGGGCGATCCCGAGATCGAAATCGCGCTCGAATTCGATGACGGGGAACAGCCCGAACCATTGCGCTTCGGACCCGTGACGATGGAGCCCACGGATGAACAAGAAACCGAAGTCACCCGCTACGCCACCCAGGATTCCGGCGCCGCCTTCGCCATTAGTGAGCCAGCCACGGCTGTTCTTCGCGTAAGCGATTTTGATTTCCGGCCGCGTGAAGTGCTGGTGTTTGATCCAGCGGAGGCGGCAAGCCTGCATATGCAGTTTGAGGACGAGCATTACCGCTTCGCGCGTGACGACGATGAACGCTGGACGGTGATCGAGCCTGCAGGCAAGACACTGGACACGCAGGGCGATATGCGGACCCTGCTCGAGGCGTTCGCCGAAGCCGAAGCCGTTGCCCGGGAAGAACACGGCATACCCGAGGATCTTGCCCCGTATGGACTTGATGATCCTTTGTTGACCGTCGCCATTGAAATGGGCGGCGAAACGGCCGGGCCTCTCCGCGTGGGCTCACCCGCGGAAGACAACTCTCAACATCGTTATGCGATCACGGAGGACCGCGACGAGTTGCTGCGTGTGCGCCAAACGCTCATCGACGCGGTGCGGGACGGCCTGCGAGGCGTCGTAGACGAGTAGGCGAAGCAAGCCACCAGCGGCGATGGCTGGGCGCATAGCGCGGCCTTGGCTGACCGACATACGAGAGCGTGGAGAATACCGGCTATGGAGTTTCCCATCACGCGACTGCGCCGGCTCCGGCGGGATGCGGTCATCCGGCGGATGACTGCGGAAACCACGGTGACCACCGGCCATCTCATCATGCCTCTTTTCGTGCGCCCGGGAACCGGCGAAAAACGGCCCATCCCCAGCATGCCGGGCGCCTTCCAGTGGTCGCCAGACACCATCGCCGAAGAAGCCAAGGAGCTTGCGGGTTTAGGCGTGCCCGCGGTTCTTCTCTTCGGCATACCCGAGCACAAGGATTCGACTGGAAGCGAAGCGGACAGCGACGGCGCCGTCGTATGCCGCGCCATCGAATCGATCAAACGCGCAGCTCCGGACCTCTGGGTCATCACGGACGTGTGCCTGTGCGAATATACGGACCACGGTCATTGCGGTGTGATCAAGCCGGACCGCCGGGGACGGCCGGACGTGGACAACGACGCCACCCTTGAACGCTTGGCCAGCGAAAGCCTCGCGCATGCGCAAGCCGGCGCGGACATGGTGGCGCCTTCGGACATGATGGACGGGCGGGTCGGGCATATTCGCACCGAGCTTGATGGCGCCGGCTTCTGCGACACGCCGATCATGGCGTACAGCGCCAAATACGCCTCGGCGTTCTATGGCCCGTTCCGCGACGCAGCCGAGTCGCCGCCCCAATTCGGCGACCGGCGCACCTATCAGATGGACCCGCCGAATGCGCGCGAGGCCATACGCGAGATGGAGCTCGACTTGGCTGAAGGCGCGGACATCCTTATGGTAAAGCCTGCCTTGGCGTATCTGGATGTGCTTCACCGGGCTTCAATCGAGTTCGACACACCGCTGGCCGCGTACAACGTGTCGGGAGAGTATTCGATGGTGAAGGCGGCGGCGGCCCAAGGGTGGATCGACGAAAAACAGGCGGCCATCGAGATCCTCACCGCCATCCGGCGCGCAGGAGCGTCGCTGATTCTCACGTATTGGGCCAAGGACTTCGCCCGCTGGCGATAGCCTGCGTCCGGGAGCGCTACTCGAAAGCCGCGATTTCACCACAGGCCGGGCAAATGTCGTCGTAATCCATGAGGGGATGCTCGCAGCTGGCGCATCGCCTGGTGGCGCCGCCGCGATCCCGCTCGCCCGCCCCCTCGTCGCCTGGCTCATTGGGATCCGCGGGTATGTCTCGTTCCGCCTTCTCCTTTTCCGCCTCGGCCTTCCGTTTGACGGCAACCTCCTGCACCCAATACAACAGGCCCACCGCCATCACGATAATCAGCAGCACCGCCAGATTGTCGAGCTGAAATGTGATGACCAAAACAGGCAAGAAGAGTAGAAACAACACAAAGGCCAAAACGCTCAACACGCGCACGGGGGCGTGCGGCGAGTCATGCGGCGCGGGCCCATCCGTGGCGCCGCGCTCCATGAGATGCGCGCCCAACGTTACATTGCTTGGGCTGAGCATCGGGCCGCGGCACTTGCGGCAGCGCGTGCGGAATTCGAGGTTGGGATGGCCGCAGTCGGGGCATGTCACAATGCTGAAGCCAGGGGCGTCCTCATCGTGAACGTCATCACTCCACTCAAACGCTTCTTCCTCGCTATCGGCCAGTGCATCGTTCACTTCAGCTTCGTATTCGTCGTGGCGATCTTCGTCAGTCATACACAACATTATGGCAGGCGCGCCATATCCGCGTCGATAGCCCGAGCGCCGTCATGGGCGCCAGTCTTGCCGAACCCGTGCGCCAGCCGAAACGGAAACGAGTGCGCCCGTTCAGCTTTCCGGCGTCTCGTTCTTGGCAAGATTGTCCAGGGCCTGATAAACCGCGAATCCCAACACGCCCACCGCCACAATAAGCACGATCCATATGAGCGCGTGATACCGATCAGTCCACGGCGCCACCGGCTCTTCGGGAACAAGCCGCTGCGCGGTCCCCAGCGCCGCCATGGGCCATTCTTGTTCGAGCACGGGACGGGCCGCCTGTTCGAGGTCGAAGCGGGGCGCACGCGCGTTGGCGTTGCCCGCATATAGCCAGTACGCCTCGTTCGCCGCATATTCGAAAACGAGGCGAGGAAGTTTGCGCCGTAGCACCGTCACGCCGTCTAAGCGAAGCGGGGCGTCATCGCCGTCGTGAATCACAACACGCAGATACCGGTACGGCGCGCGGACGCCTTCAATCGATGTGGATTCGCGCGTTACTCCATCGGCCTCTTGTATGCGGTGCAACACGCCCCGATACAACCGCCGCCACGGTGCTTCGCGGGTCGTTTCGTCCCATCCCGTCTCGGTGCGGCGGCGGATGCGTTCCTGTTCCACGTTGCGGCCGTACAATGTCACGGGCCGGTGGAAATATGCGTCGTCCACGTCGAAGGCGATGCGATCCACGGGCAGATTGCGATAACCCAGATCCAAGTCCACGAGCGTTTGTGCTGCTTCCCGATCGATGGTTCGAGTGTGCTCGGCGGGCTCCACGGTGATACGCTCCGGCGGCGCCACGGGCGCATATTCCGTTGTGCGCACCGCTTGGATATCGAACCGCCCGGTTTCCTCCTCCATGGCGTGGATCGTCAACCGCAGATACCGGAATGTGTTGCGGGGAAACCGAATCGTGTCTGCGACAAAATCCCCCTCCGGGCGCGCGATATGAAAAAGGAGCGCGTCATCGGTAAGCGTGCTCCACGATTCACCGTCGCGGCTGCCTTCGAGATGCGCGCGCCGCCGAAAGTCGGCGCCCGTTGTTTCAACGCGAATGTGCGTCTTCGGGATGGCCCTGCGGAAATCCACCTCAGTCCGCTCATACTCACCGGTCTCATAGGTGCGATTGAACAGTTGGCCGGCTACATATCGCTCGGTCGCTGGCTCCGGCTGACGTTCGTAGGCATAGGGCGTTAACTGGCCCTTGCTGTCGACGATCCGCAGGTCCGAGAGATCACGCCGCGCCGCATCGGCCATCTCTGGCGTAACAGCAATGCGCGCAAAGGCCGCGTCTTCGCGCTTTACCTCAACAGGCCACCGCCACGTCCACCCCTCGGAATCGAATTCCCCGCCAGGTTCAACGCCATGGGCGCTTATGACGAGAAGCAACACCAGCGCTGCGAAGAGTGATCTGCTACTGCTCTCCCTCATCGGACCGCGATTCCTCATGGTTTGATTCTCCGGCGGCCAGCGCCATGATTCGCCCACTGTATCGTTGATAAAAGAAACCGGCGGCCAGAAGCAGCACGCCGCTCACGATGTATGACACTATCCGGTGTACTTCATCCAGTTCCCGCGTGTCGATGATCAGTGTCTTACCCACCGCCAAGCCAAAGAGCGCGAAACCCAGAATACGGCGGGGTTGCAGGTTCTGCACCAAGCCGAGCCAGATTAGGATCGCGCCTTGTAAAGCCCATAGCGCCGAAACGATGCCCACCCCCATCTCCCAAGAGACAGCCGCCGAGGCGTCGGCCCAACGCAAACACTCCGCCGTGAACGCGATAGCCAGCGTAGCGTTGGCGATGGTCTCGACGACAATGCGCGCTTGCGTCGGCGAGGAAGACGATAGCCACACAACCCCGAACAGCGCCAGCGGAAAGGCCAGGCGCGCCCAGAAGCTCGCGTTCATGGCAAACCACGTCCCTGCGCCGTCGTAGTGGAACAGGCCAGACAAGAACACAACGGCCCCGATGACCACGGCGCTCCACGTCACCGGCGCGAGGCGATGAAGCCGGAATCGCTCGAGCGCCAGCGCCGTCGCAAAGGGAATAACGCTCCACAACACCACGAGCGTGTCGAAGCGGTGTGTTTCCCTGAACACTACGCCGGGATGGTGATAGTTCCAGTAGCTCCACGCCTCCAGCGTCAGCAAGACACAGCTCAGTCCATAGGCCAATAACCCAGCGATTTCCCGCGAATAGATGATGTTTTCACACCACCCTTGCGGATACCGGTGAAAAACGCACGCCACCGACGCCGACGCCGCGATAATCACGGCCCATGAGCCAAACGGGACATTGAGCACCGGCGTGAAGGCCGCCGTGTGTAATGGCAGCCGGTAGATCAGGCCCGCCGCCGCAAGGGCTAATGCCGCAAAGGCCGCGCCTTGGCACAACGCATTGCGGTAACGCAATCCGAGATAAGCCAACAACACGCCCTCGACGCCCCACGCGATGGGAATACCGTAAAGCTCGAGTTGCAACGGGATCGCCAGCGTTGCGAGGATCAGGGTGATGACGAGCAGGCTATTCGCGGCGGTCGCGTCTTTCGGATTACGCCGGCGGTAAGCTTGAAACAAGCCAAACACCAGTAACGCCTGGCCGATCACGACGAAACCCAGCGCGCGAGTGTAATCATCATAAAGGATGACGTAGTAGCTCACCAGCCAGACGGCGCTGTTGACGCCTAGCAGCACGAGGCTCTCAACGTTAAGGGGTATTTGCCGCGCCAGGCTGTAAACGGACGGGATGATCAAAAACACGAGGTAGAACAGCGTTGTAAACAGCAGCGCGGGCGTCATCTGCGTGGCATCATAATGGGCTATATGCCAGGCGGCGTAGAGCCCGGCCGTAGCAAGGAACGCGAGGCCGTCCAGCGCCCGCCAGCGCCGGAAATACGCGACGCCCAAGGCTACAAGGTTCACCACGAGAAGGTAGGTAAACAACGTGTACGGATAGTTCCCGCCGCCTGACAACAGCACGGGGCTCAAGTAGCCGCCAATGAGGCCGATGATCGCGATGGCCACGGCGTTATGCCCTACGGCGAGGACGACGGCGGCGGCGCTGACGAGCACGCCCAGCGCCATCGAGAAGCCGGGACCGGTGAACGCATAGATCTGGAACGAGAAGTAGATGCAGACGTAAAAGATAGCCAGACCGCCGCCGGTAAGCGTCTGAAACAAGACGTCGTACGCGTTGCGGCGCGCATGTTCCCCAAGCAGCAGCGCTACGATGCCCGCCACGCAACCCAATGCAAGACGGCCCGCCGGACCAATCCAAGCATGGTCGTACGCGAACCGGATGAGAAACGCCAATCCGATAACCACCATCACCATACCGACACGAGCCATCCAGCGCGCGCCAAGCAGCATTTCGAGGGACAGCCCCGACCCACCAGGCGTCTCGCCTATCGGCTTCGAGGCGCGGCGCGGTGGTGGGGGTGGAGGTGGAGGAGTCCTCCCTGTGGAAGCGGCGTAAGGCGCTGGCGAAACATATTGCCGAGCCGGCGGGTCGCCCTCCGAGGCCGGGCTGGTGACGGACGGTTGTTCGGTTGGCTTATCCCCCACCGTCGGCCTCGACGTGTCTGCGCGGGTCTCCGGGATCTCGGGACCCCCTCTCCCCTCTTGCCTCAGCATTGACTGCAGCGTTCTGAGCTGCTGCTGCACGCGTCGCACCCAAATGAGCGCCGCCACGCCACAGACGCCGCCGATACTGAACGTCATCAGCACAAGAAGCAGGACAACGAGTAACAGCTCTTCAGACCTCATTCCGCCTATTCCTTCGTGTCAGATTAAAATCCATGTCACTGCGTCCTGCGTGCGGCGCCGACGCGCCATTGTATATCAAGCGCCGGGAACCCGGCTATTGCGTCTCGGCTGATTGTATCGTTTATCACCCCCGCAATCGTAAAGTTGCAAGAGACATGTTAACGTGTAACGCCGGGGTTGCACGAAACGCGTTTTGGCGATATCGTGCATAGCGTCGGCGCAAAGGAGGATTTCCTCGGCTTGCTTCGAAACGGGCCAAGGGATTGTCCGATAGTACCTGCGGAAAGGAGAAGTAATCATGGGGTCAGCGCTATGGTATTTCGCCCGTGGCGGCGCGCCGGAGGGCCCGGTGGACGCAGCCGAACTGATGAGCATGTGGCAAAGCGGCGCCTTGCGCGACGAGCATTACGTGTGGCGGGAAGGCATGGCCGACTGGGCGTCCTTGGGCGCAATGCGAAGCGAAATCATGAACGAAGCCGCCTCAGCATTCGACACGGGATCCGCGGGCGCCGAATGGAGTCCGGGCACTCCTCATGATGATATCCCCGGACCCCGCATGGATTACGGATACGCTCCGGCCTATCCCGATACCGGGTACGCCGCGGTGGCGGCCGGGGCCTTCGCAGGATTCTGGCTGCGGTTTGTCGCGTGGTTCGTGGACATGGTGATCCTCTTTGCCGTCAGTTGCCTGCTCGGATGCTTCGCGGCGCCCATTCTGATCCCTCTTGGCCTCGTGGACCACGAGGGGCCGCCGCCCCACGCCGGCGGCGTCGAGTTGTTCCTAAACGCTATCCATTTCGTCATTGGCCTGCTGTATTACGCCGGCTTCGAGGCAAGCAGCCTGCAAGGCACGCCAGGCAAGTATCTCCTGAACCTGCAAGTTACCGACATAAACGGCGCGCCGATCTCCTTCGCCCGCGCGCTGGCCCGCAATCTGCTTAAGATTTTGTCGGGCGTGATACTGCTCATCGGCTACATCTTGGCTGCGTTTACCGCCAGAAAACAGGCCCTTCATGACCTTATCAGCGATTGCCTGGTGGTGCGCAGATAAGCGGAGCGGAATAAGAGCCGTTACGTGAAGCGGGGGTGAATAGCAAAAGAGGGGGTGAGGCGGTTCGACGTATCCGGTGGACGCGTCTAACCCATCCGCTGAATGATGGCGTCAGTAAATGCGCGCGTGCCGGCCGTCCCGCCAATGTCGCGCGTGCGTTCTTCCGGTCCGCCTTCTTCGAGCACGGCGTCATAGGCGAACTTGATCCGATCCGCGGCGGCGGTTTCGCCGAGATGATTAAGCATCATCACCGCGCTCATGATCAACGCCAACGGATTGGCCAGGTCTTGTCCCGCGATATCGGGCGCGCTCCCGTGAACCGCTTCAAACACGGCGCAGTCGTCGCCAATGTTGCTGCCGGGCACGACGCCCAGCCCCCCAACCAATCCCGCGCACAAGTCGGAGACGACATCGCCATAGAGATTCTCGAGCAAGAGCACGTCGAATTGGCCGGGATCGCGCACCAGTTGCATGCAGCCATTATCGATGATCATTTCCTCGTAATCGAGATCGGGCGCCTCCATTTCGTGGACGTTGCGGGCGCAGTCCAGAAAAAGCCCATCAGACTTCTTCATGATATTCGCCTTGTGAAACACGGTAACCTTTCGGCGGCCGCGCGCACGCGCATAATCAAATGCGAACCGGGCAATGCGTTCACAGGCGGGCCGCGTGGCGATCTTCAGGCTTTGCACAATGCCGGGGACGATTTCGTTTTCGATACCGCTGTACAGGCCCTCCGTGTTCTCGCGCACCACCACGACCTCCACGTTGTCGTAGCGCGTTCGAACGCCCGGCATCGAGCGCACGGGCCGCACCGCCGCGTACAAGTTGAGGCGCTTGCGCAGTTGCACGTTCACGCTCGTGAATCCCTCGCCGATGGGCGTTGTCACCGGCCCTTTCAACGCAACGCCATGCGCGGAGATGGCCTCGACGGTTTCTGGGGGCAACACATCGCCGTGAGTCTCTACTGAAGCGGCGCCGGCGGGCAACTCGAGCCAATTGATAGCGAGGCCCGTGGCCTCCACCACACGGCGGGCGGCTTCCGCCACTTCCGGGCCAATTCCATCACCGGGAATAAGGCAGACAGTCGTCGGCATAAGCATGAACTCCTTTTCGAGGCGGGAGATAACGAAAGATTGGGGGCGCAATGGCGCCAAGCCTAGCACTCTTACCACTGAAGCGCAAGCGACCCAGCGATCAGGCTCACCCACCGCCCCGCAGATAGTCCAGCAGCGTGCATTCGGTGTCGCTCATGCGAATCGAGCCCTTGCTCACCATGACGGCCGCGAGAGCAAACCCCGCGGCAATGCCGCCGATATGCGCCCAGTACGCGACCGAACCATGGCCTGCGGCGGCGCCCCAAAGATCGAAGGACAGCCACAGGAGGATCATCCACATGCTGCTTACGCAAAACGTGCCGAAGAACACAACGAGGAAGTAGGCGCAGGTGATGTTATTCAGCGGATACAGCATGAGGAACATGCCCATCACGCCATTGACGGCGCCGCTGGCGCCAATAGCCGGGGCGCCGTCAAACAACAGATGGGCGATGGCCGCGGCGGCGCCCATGCCAAAGTAGATGAAGAGATAGGCAGTGTTGCCCGCCTTCGCGCAGACCGCGTTACCGAAGACCCACAGAAACAGCATGTTCCCCGCCAGGTGCAGCAAACCGCCATGGAGCAGCATGTGCCCCAGCACACCGGCGGGATTCCAGTTCTGCAATATCATGGCCTCCACCACGGGCAGGGGTATCGCGCCGGACATAGCCGAAAGGGAAAAGAAAACGGTGACCCCAATAATGGCGAAATTCGCCACGGGCCAACGGTACATTGGCACGTCGACCTGTATTGGAATGAGCATAAGAACGCCCCGCGCGCGGATGCTGCAAAATCATTGAGGCGCGCGGGAAAGCAGCTGGCGCTCTCCCGCGCGCCGAATAGGCTGGCGGGGCTTACGGGATCACTTCAAACTGGCTCGTGCCCGAAATGCTCAAGCCGGCGCCCTGTACACGCTGAGAAAGCGTATAGACCCCCGGTTCCGCGTCGCTGGGCACCTCGAACTGCATTGTGCTGACCCATGTGCCATCCTGCCGGTTGAACGCTTCAGCCGACAACTCCCGCACCGTGCGGCCCCCGCGCATGAGCGCGCGCGTCTCGGTCACTTCCGTGCCGCCTGGTCCCATGCCAAGCACGGCGTACTCCATGACGGCCTCAGCGCGCTCGCCAGCTCGAACCTCACTGGGAGACACGCGCGCACGCTCAATTTCCATCTTACGGCCCTGTTCCGGCCGATAATTGTGCTCTTCCTCATAGTACGTAAGCGTCTCTTCGGGCGTGCGCGAACGGCGGGAACGGACGTCGTGGACGACAATACCCGTTAGTCCGCCTAACGCCGCGCCGAGGGCGGCGCCTTCCCAGCCACGGCCACGTTGATGACCGATGATACCGCCGGTGATGCCGCCAACCGCGGCGCCCGTACCAGCCGAACCGGCCATCGTTTCACAACCGACCCCGAGCAGGCTTACCGTCAGAATACATACCACTGTCGTGACAAATGTTCGCTTGTTCATCAAACTTTCCTCTTCGCTTGCAATGCTGAGCTACGCTGTAAACATCGCTACTTGACTGAACCACCCCAACAACAGTCCCGCCAGCCAGCGAGCATGCTGCACGGCGCATTGACCTACGCCGACAGCCTGTTACTACAATGATACCTGATCAACGGGCCGCTTTTCAGCGTGCGGCGTGCCTCCAGCAACTTGGCTGTTGCTTTAGATTAGACGCCGCCGCCCCTCAATTTGTTCACCGGCCCAACCCTTCCTGCGCATTTGCCCCACAGGGCGCGGATACGCCCGTCGTGGTCAAACACCGGAAACGCGAGTAACGCGCTCCGTCTAACCGCGCCCAACACAGCCGCCGCGAATTGACTGTACAGTTTGGCCGATAGCGTCGCGCGGTAATCCGAATCACGTATAAACGGAAGAACCAATTACCTCGCGGCATTCTTGGCGCGCGGTTTTCCGCCATTGGAAATGTGTGCGCCTTCCGAATTGTAAATCGCATTCCAACAGCACTTTATACCATTGGCGCTTTGTGCTTGCTGCAGAGGACGGGCCGAAAGCTCGGCGCCTCGGTTCTATGGTTCATAACTTGGCAAAGGTCGATCCAGATGGTGTATAATGAACATACAGGTCTGTTGGCT
>PUMX01000485.1 GCA_003552485.1 Candidatus Hydrogenedentota bacterium | reverse complement strand
CCCTTTGAAAGAGGGGCTTGGGAACTGCGGCTCTCCTGCTTGGGTGAGGCGATTCACGGCGTTAACGGGATTGTAGAAGACGTCTCCTCGCCGCCTTGGATTTCGAGAACGGAGCCAATCTGTTCATTAGCGTTCAATAGTTCGACGCCGTACACTGCGCCGTCCGGGGCCAAGTCAATCAGCAATTCGTCGCTCAGGCGTATTGTCTCCACATCGCCCGTCTTTTCGCGAAACTGAATGTAGGCCACGTTGTATTTTGGGTCATAGGTGAGTTTCATAAACATGGCTCCCTAGAAGTACTTAACAATCACGGTAATCACGAGCCATTCTCCAGATTGCTCAACGGCGTAGACTTCAAGCTGCTTGGTGGCGTAGGCGTAGCCACGCCATATGCCATTCTACGCGAAATTCCGCCGAAACCCTACACGGCCGTGTTTGGCGGGAAATTGTTCGCCGAGCTCAATTGCCGCCGTTACCTCGGCCTCGGTGGCGCCGCGATCGGCCAAGCGGTCTAGCGCGTGCGGATGGAGCCGGATTCTCATGCGTGGATGATCCTTTCCAATGACGGTCGCAGTCGGCGTGTGAGAGCGCACACGCGGCGCCAATTCTGTCGCATCGCGCTGTCGCTGGCCAATCCGTGGCGCATTTCATCTCTCATGGCTGCAGGCTAGCTGCTGTTCGTGCTATAGTCGCGGGACTTCCGGATGCGCGCCCGTTCTTCGGCATTCCGCTTTGGCAAGGAGCGGCGCCAGGATTGATGCGGTATAGCCCGGTTCTCCCTCACGGCGGCTCCCTCATCCCATGAGCAACCGCGAACAACGGCCAAGGTCTTGAGCAAAGGACAGAACAGCAACATGAGTAGCGGCGCTTACGATCATAAAGCGATTGAACCGAAGTGGCAACGGTATTGGCTCGAGAACAAGACATTCAAGAGCGAAATCGATCCGAATAAGCCCAAGTATTACGTGCTCGATATGTTCCCGTATCCCAGCGGCGACGGGCTTCACGTAGGCCATCCGCTGGGCTATACCGCGACTGATATCGTCTCCCGGTATAAGCGCATGCGCGGCTTTAATGTGCTGCATCCCATGGGTTGGGACGCCTTCGGCTTGCCGGCGGAGCGCCACGCCATGCGCACAGGCGAGCATCCGGCCATTATCACGCAACGCAATTGTGATACGTTCCGCCAGCAGATCCAGTCCATCGGCTTGTCTTACGACTGGGACCGCGAAATCAACACCACGGATCCCAACTACTATAAGTGGACCCAGTGGATCTTTCTGGTGCTTTATGAACGCGGTCTCGCCTACCAGACCGAAGCCGCTGTGAACTGGTGCCCCGCACTCGGCACGGTATTGGCCAACGAAGAGGTGAAGGACGGCAAGTACGTCGAGACCGGCGACCCCGTCGAGAAGCGAATGATGACCCAGTGGATGCTGCGCATCACGCAATACGCCGAACGCCTGCTCGAAGACCTCGACGAACTGGACTGGCCCGAGGGCATCAAAGCCATGCAGCGCGAATGGATCGGCCGTAGCGAAGGCGCCGACGCGATCTTCAAGGTGGCTGAGTCCGGCGAAGAGTTCACGATCTTCACCACGCGGCCGGACACCCTTTACGGCGCCACTTATTGCGTGCTCGCGCCGGAGCATCCGCTGGTCATGCGTATAACCACCGAAGAACACCGCCAGGAGATCAAGGCGTATGTGGACAAGGCCCTGAGCAAGAGCGCGCAGGAGCGTATGCAGGAGGAGGGCAAGAAGACAGGGGTGTTTACGGGCGCGTACGCCATCAACCCCGTGAACCAGGAGCGCATCCCCATCTGGGTCGCCGATTACGTGCTGTACGAGTATGGATACGGCGCCATCATGGCGGTGCCCGCACACGACGAGCGCGACTACGATTTCGCCAAGACGTTCAATCTACCTATTGTCGAAGTGGTCCAAGGCGGCGACATCGACAAAGAGGCCTACACCGGCGACGGCATCCTCGTGAATTCGCCCGTAATTAATGGTCTGCCGGTGGATGAAGCGAAGCAAACGATTACGCAATGGCTCGAAGAACGCGGACTCGGTAAGGCGACGGTCACCTATAAGCTCCGCGACTGGCTGTTCTCGCGGCAACGCTATTGGGGCGAGCCATTTCCGTTACTCATCCTCGAAGACGGAACCGTACGCGCCGTGCCCGAGCAAGATCTGCCCGTGATGCTGCCCGAACTCGACGAGTATAAACCCACGGCGGAAGGCGAGCCGCCGCTGGCGCGCGCCACGGAATGGGTCAACACGACCGACCCTGAAACCGGCAAACCCGCTAAACGGGAAACGAACACCATGCCCCAGTGGGCGGGCTCATGCTGGTACTATCTGCGCTTCTGCGATCCCCGTAACGATGACGCGGCGTGGTCCAAGGAAGCGGAATCCTACTGGATGCCCGTGGACCTCTATGTCGGTGGCGCGGAACACGCGGTGCTGCATCTGCTGTACGCGCGCTTTTGGCACAAGGTGCTCTATGACGCAGGCCACGTCTCCACAAAAGAGCCGTTCCAGAAACTGTTCAACCAAGGAATGATTCTTGCCTACTCCTACCGTGACGAGGAGGGCCGTTACTACTACCCCGAGCAAGTAGAGGAACGGGATGGCAGGTGGTTCGTTAAGGAAACGGGCAAACCCGTCAGTAATGTTGTCGAGAAGATGAGCAAATCCCGGTACAACGTGGTCAATCCGGATACGGTTATTCAAGAAATGGGCGCGGACACGCTGCGGCTCTACGAGATGTTCATGGGACCGCTGGATCGCGAGAAACCCTGGAGCGACGAAGGCGCGCAAGGCGTGAACCGCTTCATCCGCCGCGTGTGGGCGCTTTTCGTCGCCACGGACGGAAGCCTGTCTCCAAAGATTGTCATGGAGGGGGGCGACGCGTCGCTAGAGAAGGTGCTCCATCGCACCATTAAGCAGGTGGGCGAAGACATCGAGAACCTGCACTTCAACACCGCCATCAGCCGGCTCATGGAGTTCGTCAACGCCGCCTACAAAGCCGAGGCCATCAACCGCGAGTGGGCTGAGAAGTTTGTGTTGCTGTTCTCGGCATTCGCCCCGCACATGGGCGAGGAATTGTGGGAACGGCTCGGGCATGCCAACACCTTGGCGTATGAACCGTGGCCAGAATATGACGAAACCCATCTAGAAGAGGACGCGGTGCAGTTGCCGGTTCAGGTGAATGGCAAACTGCGCGCGATTATCACCGTACCCAAAGACGCCGACAAAGAAACCGTGCTTGCCGCGGCGAAGGATGATCAAAAGGTGGAGCAATACCTCGCGGAAAAGCAGTTGGTCAAAGAAATCTATGTGCCGGGCAAGATGGTGAACCTCGTAGTGAAATAATTCGCTTGTATGCGGCAGCCGCGATCGACTAGGTTGATTTCGGCCCGCTACCGGCCACCATCTGTGTTCTGTGTAACGCAACCCGCGCGCGAACATGCGAACATGGAAATCGGCCTTTATGAACGAGATGACGGAGCCCCGTGAGGCAATGAATCTCAAGCTGCTCGCGTGCGAAGTTATTACCCGCGAAGTCTGCTACTGTGTCGCCCGCTCTCCCCACGCCGTTACTCCCGTCTTTACCGCGAAGAACAAGCATAACCAGCCCGGCGAGCTTCAGCGGTTTCTTCAGGCCCAAATCGACGCCGCATCCGAAGACGAAACCAAGTGGGACGCTATCTTGCTCGGATATGGGCTCTGTGGCAACGCCACCCTGGGTCTCGTCGCCCGGAGTATCCCCCTTGTTGTTCCCCGCGCTCACGACTGCACTACCCTGTTTCTCGGCTCAAAGGAGCGATTCAAAACCCATTTTGCCGATAACCCCTCGCAATCCTGGGCGTCCGTGGGATATTCCGAACGGGGCGACGCTGTGTTGTCCGACAGCGCAACCCGGCATTGGCTTGGCGGCGCGGCGGACGATAACTACGAAGCCTTGGTCGAGCAATACGGCGAAGAGAACGCGCGCTACCTCATCGAAGCCATGCGCCCTGCCAAAGACACGGGGTTTATCTACTTGCTGGACGTTCCCGAAACGAGGGAGGGGGCTGTCATGGAGCGTATCCGCGAGGAAGCGGCGAAAGCCGGCGCGGAGCTGAAGAGTCTACAGGGCAGCATACGCCTCATTGATATGCTGATTTCCGGAAACTGGCCCGAGACCGAGTTCTTAATCGTTCCTCCCGGCCACAGAGTGACAGCGCTTTACGATTACGACGAAGTAGTCAAGGCGGAGCCCGCCGAATAACTTCCAGGAGGGATTGGCAAATGCAAGCGAGAACAACACAATACGGGTCATGGCATTCGATCATGGGGACGGGGTTAGCGGCCGCTCTGGCCATGGCGGCTATTGGCTTCACTGGGCCGTGGAGCGCTAACGCCGAAGAAGAAGCACAACGAGAACCCGCCGCCATAACGGAAGAGGCGCAAAGGCTTCAAGCGGCCGGAGAACCCGCCGAGGCCCGGAGCTTGTACGAATCGGTTCTGGCGCACGCTGACGTCACCGACAGTGAACGGGCCGATACGAAGCTGCGAATTGGTCATACGTATTGGCAACAAAGCGAGTATGCTCAGGCTCGGCAGGCTTATCGCGCCGTGGCCGACGACGTGGATATGCCCTTTCAGCACCGGGCAAACGCCTTGAGCCGAATCGCCCGAAGCTTCGCAATGGAAAGTGATTATCAGGCGGCCGACGAGATCTATGCCACACTAATTGAACAAGCCTCCGAAACGGGCCTGCCCGCCAACGTTGAGCGTCATTTCGCAGCCGTCGCGGAGGAACAACGGGAATCAATCAGACGCCTCGCCGAAGGGCGCGACCCCTGGACAGTCGAGCGCACACGCACTCCGTTGCCGGACCGGCCCGCGCCCGGTCTGACGCTTCACGTCGCGCCTGGCGGTGATGATGAGGCCGACGGCTCCGAGAGCGCTCCGTTGGCCACGTTTGCCGGGGCTCGCGACGCGATTCGCGCGCACCGGGACGAGGAAGGGTTGCCCGATGGCGGAGTGGTTGTACGGTTCCATGAGGGCGTCTATGAGCTCGAGGAAGGCGTCGAACTAACAGACGAAGACGCGGGCGCACCGGGCGCCCCCATTGTGTATGCCGCGAACCCCGGAGACGAACCGCGTTTCACCGGCGGCGTAACAGTGCAAGACTTCGCGCCCGTCACCGACGCCGCTGTCCTGGAACGCTTGCCTGAAGCCGCCCGCGACCACGTGTTGCAAGCAGACCTCCACGCGCAAGGAATAACGGATCTCGGAACACTCGCCAAGCGGGGCTTCGGTCAGCCGTCCCAGGCTACGCCGGAAGTGTTCTTCAACGGCGACCCGCTTCAACTGGCCCGCTGGCCCAATGAAGGTTTCGTGTATGTCGGAGAACTCATCGAACAAACGGACGACAAGGCCGTATTCGCCTTCGACGACGAACGGCCCGGCGAGTGGGCGGAGCCCGAAAAGGCCTGGCTGTTTGGCTACTGGTATTACCATTGGGCGGACGGCACGCTTCCAGTAGCGGACATAGACGCTGAGGCCAGGCATATCACGACGGACGGGCTTCCGAACTATGGCGTACGGGAAGGCCAACACTACCATTTCTTTAACATCCTCGAAGAACTTGAACGTCCCGGCGAATGGTATCTAGACCGCGATACAGGCATGCTCTATCTCTATCCACCCTCGAATATTGACGAGGCGACGGTCGAATTTTCCCTACTCGAAGATCCCATGGTCACGTTGGACAATGCGGCGCATATCTGGCTCGAAGGCCTCACGTTTGATGTGTCCCGCGGCCCCGGCGTCGTGATAGAAGGCGGCGAACGAAATATCGTCGCAGGCTGCGTGCTGAGCCGGCTGGCGCAAGACGGCGTCATTATCAACGGCGGCACAGGCCACGGCGTACTGGGCTGCGATCTCTTCACCTTGGGACGCGGCGGCGCGGACGTAACCGGCGGCGACCGGCGCACGCTCGAGCACGGCGAACACTTCATCGAAAACAACGAGGTTCGCGATTTTTCGAGACTGGACCGCACCTACACACCCGCGGTTCGGATGAGCGGCGCCGGGAATCGCATCGCGCACAACCTTTTCCACGACTCGCCGCACCACGGGATCCGCTTGGACGGAAACGATCACACCGTCGAGTTCAATGAGGTCCACAGCGTAGTCTATGAGAGCGATGACCAAGCCGGGCTCGATATGTGGTTCAATCCGTCCTATCGCGGCAACGTCGTGCGCTATAACTTCTGGCACCATATCGGCAGCGGTCTGGCGCGTCATGGTCAGTCCGGCGTGCGGCTCGACGACGCGATCAGCGGAGTCCGGGTGTACGGCAATGTGTTCTTTCGCGCGGCCGGCGGCCGTTTTGGGGCCATTCAAATCCATGGCGGCAAAGAAAACGTGATGGACAGCAATCTGTTCATCGAATGCGAGACGGTCGCATCGTTCTCCGTATGGGGGCAGTCGCGCTGGTTGGACTTCCTTGAACGGGACAACGTTGTCCAGGCTCTCACGGAGGAGGTAAACATCCATGAGCCGCCTTACTCCGAACGCTATCCGGAGCTCGCCCATCTCGAGCAAGACGCGGACGTAAATTTCCTCTGGCGCAACGCGGCCTTCGATTGCGGGCAGTTCCTACTGCGCGATCCGGGCAACCAGGTCCTAGCGGACAACTGGATGGGCGAGGCGGACACGGGTTTCGCCGATCGCGAGCGCCGGGATTTTTCCGTCGCCGACGATGCGCTGCTATACGCGCTTACGGGCATCGAGCCAATTCCCTTTGAACACATTGGTCCCTACGATGACGAATACCGCGCGCGCTGGCCCATTGAACACGAGGTGTCCGACAATTACATGGCGCTACAGCCGGAGGAGTAGAATAGGAGTTACTTGGAGGTGGGCGTAGCGCGTTGTGATTCGCGCGAACCCCACAAAGGCGCTATGCCACGAAAAGGAAACGACATGAACAGAGTAACCCGGCGGGAATTCCTTTCAGCGTCGTCCGCGGCAATCACGGCGCCCCTTATTCTTCCCAGCGGCGTTCTTGCGCGAGCGGGCCGGCAAGGCGCCAACGATAAGATCGTCCTTGCCGCGATCGGAACGGGCGGTATGGGAACCCGAGTGATGCAAAGCATGCACCGTTGGCAGCCTGTGGCCGCAGTGTGTGACGTTGACGAGAATCGCGCCCAAGACGCGGCCTCATGGATCGAAGACGGCGCTGATGTATATGCCGACTACCGGCGCGTGTTGGACCGGAACGATATCGACGCCGTGATCATCGCCACGCCGGACCACTGGCACGCCGTGCAGACGATTCACGCGATTGAGGCGGGCAAGGACGTATATGTCGAGAAACCCATTTCCAACACAATAGGAGAAGGCCGGGCGGTGGTAAACGCCGTAAAGCGTCATGGGGCCATCGTGCAAATTGGCTCTCAGGGCCGTTCCCACGAACCCTTCTTCCGGTTCTGCAGCTTTATCCGCAACGAGGAAATTGGCGCAATCGACCACGTACATTGCTGGCACTACGAAAACCCCGTTGGACCTAATACCGCCGACGAAGACCCGCCGCCGCACTTGGACTGGGATATGTGGCTGGGACCGGCGCGCTGGCGGCCGTACAATCCCGCGTATTGTCATTCAACCTTCCGTTGGTTCATGGAGTTCGGCGGCGGCAACATACGCGACCGGGGCGCGCATATGCTGAGCCTGGTATTGTGGGCATTGGGCCGCGACAACGACGGGCCAGTCAGAATCACGGGAAGCGGCGTCCCGCCGGATGCGGGCGTCTACGACAATCCCATCACAATGGATGTAACATGGGAGTTCAAGAACCCCGATCTCACCGTAACGTGGGGACAACCCGGCCAAGTTCCCATGGAAGATCCTCCTATCGGCTACGGGATCACGTATCACGGCGAGCGCAACTCCGTTTTCCATTGGGGCACGGCGGATGAAGCCAACGCGGGAATATGCGACGCCGTGGCGGACTACGAACCACCGGAAGACGGCGCGCAACTCTACCGCAGCGCGCATCATCACCAGAACTGGCTTGAATGCATCAAGACGCGACAGCGGCCGATAATGCATGCCGAAGCCGCGCATCGGGCCGCCAGCCTGTGCATTCTCGGCAATATGGCCTACCTGCTTGGCCGTCCCCTTGACTTCGATCCCGTAACGGAACGATTTCACAACGATGACCAGGCGAATCGCTTGTTGCATAACCCCGGCCGCGGTCCCTGGCATGTATAGGGCAGGGCGCCGCATTCACTGGCATGTGCGGTACAGCGTGGCGCCGGCCGCGGTATGTGCTCTCGCACTGGCGCTGAGCGTGTCCGCGGCCAGCGCCGGGGATCCGTGGGTAGTTTACGACGGCTTCGAAGGTCCGGGAGACGGCACGCACATTGTATTGATTTCTGGGGATGAGGAATACCGATCCGAGGAAGCCTTGCCCCAGTTAGGCAAGATTCTCGCTGTTCGGCACGGATTCAAGTGCACGGTTCTCTTCGCAATTGATCCGGAAACGAACCAAATTGATCCGAACCAACGCGAAAACATACCGGGACTTCATGCGCTGGAAAGCGCCGACCTTATGATCATCGCCACCCGCTTTCGCAACCTTCCCGACGAACAAATGCGTTACATTGCGGAGTATGTGGAAGCGGGCGGGGCCGTTCTGGGGCTCAGGACTGCCGTGGCGGGGTTTGCCATTCCATGGGACCGGCAATACGCCCGCTATAGCTACGACAGTGAGATCGAGGGCTGGGAAGGCGGGTTCGGCCAGCAGGTGCTGGGCCAGACCTGGCTAAGCCATCACGGGCGCCACAGCCATGAAGCTACCCGTGGCGCCCTAGCCGAGGAGGAACGCGGCTACCCCATTCTGAATGGAGTGCGGGAGATCTTCGGGCCTACCAACGTCTATGAGTCGCCGCTTCCGCCGCTTGGAAACGGTAAGGTTCTCGTGTACGGCGAAGTCGTGGCCGGATTGGCCCCCGATGATCCGCCCGTTGAAGGAACGAAGAACGATCCCATGATGCCCATCGCGTGGAAACGGACTTACGAGCTGGTGGACGGAAACGAGGGCCGTGCGTTTACCGCGACCATGGGAGCCTCTGAAGATTTTGAGAGTGAAGGCTTGCGCCGGTTGGTCGTGAATGCTGCATACTGGCTGACTGGGTTGAAAGATGCTATGCTGTCCGAAGCCTGCGTAGCGTACGTGGGCGAATACGAGCCCACGCCCTTCGGTTTCGACACGTTTACCGCGGGTGTTCGGCCTGAGAACCACGCTTGGCCGGAATAGAGCCGGAATTCGTGCTAGCCGCGCTCTCGGAAAAGCGGAACACGACAATGAAGGAGCAACGAGCGCTTATGAGCAAGTTTACGCGAAGGGAATTCCTGGCGACCTCGGCAGCGGCCGCTGCGGCGCCGCTCATTCTACCAAGCGGCGTCCTTGCGCGCCCGGGCCGGCCGGGAGCGAACGACCGGATCGTGCTCGGCGCCATTGGCGTTGGCGGCATGGGCAATCGCAACATGCGCCAGATGTACGAGTCCCATCCCGTGGCCGCCATCTGTGATGTGGACTCACAGCGCGCCGACGCCGCCGCCACCTGGATCGAGGAAGACGTTGACCTCTATAACGATTACCGGCGTGTGCTCGAACGCGACGATATAGACGCCGTACTCATCGGTTCACCGGATCACTGGCACGCCGTGCAGACGGTGCACGCCGTCGAGGCTGGTAAAGACGTCTACGTCGAGAAGCCGCTGTGCAACACCATCGAGGAAGGCCGGGCGGTCGTCGATGCGGTCGAGCGCTACGGCGCGGTGGTGCAAGTCGGCTCGCAAGGACGGTCGTTTGAGCCGTTTTGGCGGTTCTGCAGCTTCATCCGCAACGGCGAAATCGGCGACATCAAACGCGTGGATTGCTGGCACGAACGTAATCCCATAGGCCCGAATCCGCCTGACGAGGAACCGCCCGAAGAACTGGATTGGGATATGTGGCTGGGGCCCGCGCGCTGGCGCCCGTATAATCCAACCTACTGCCATTCCACGTTCCGCTGGTTCATGGAGTTTGGCGGCGGCAATATCCGGGATCGGGGCGCGCACATGTTGAGTCTGTTGCTATGGGCGCTGGACCGCGACGATGATGGCCCGGTGAAGATCACCGCGACCGGCACGCCCGCGCCTGAAGGCCGCTATGATCATCCTATCGAGATGGACGTGACCTGGGAGTTCAAGGATCCCGATATCACCGTCACGTGGCGGCAGCCCGGGGAGGCGCCAGAGGAAGACTTGGATCGCCCTTACGGCGTCATCTACCACGGGACCGAAAGCAGCGCATTTCACACGGGTGGCGACGCAACCGGCGGCGTGACCGATGAGCGGATCGTGGACTACGAGCCGCCCGAGGATGGCGTTCACCTTCCCTTAACCGCGATCATTGATGAAGATTCGGATTTCAACGTGGCGCGAGGACACCACTACAACTGGTTCGAATGCATCAAGACCCGCGAACAACCCGTGATGCACGTGGGCGCCGCGCATCGCACCGCAAGCATGTGT
>PUMX01000187.1 GCA_003552485.1 Candidatus Hydrogenedentota bacterium | reverse complement strand
ATTTTGCCCATTGAGATTAAGCGTAACACGAAAAGTTCGTGAAAGTCAACAGTTTTCTTGACCCCCAAAAAAACAGCCCAGCGCCTCTCTTTTTTCGGCAAATGTTGCTACTGCTGTTAGACTTGCGGTACGTGTTATACTGGTTACGCTAGGAAGCCGTTGCCGCCGGGCAGGCGCGCACCGTTCCGGCTGCCGGCGGCATTGCGCACATCAAAAGGGGAACACCATTTACAAGGAGGGAATCACTATGACTCGGGCGGACACCGATATAGCAGACCGTCTTGGTGAGCATGAGTTCTTCAAAGGAATGCCGAATGACTACATTCGCGCGCTTGCCCCGTTGACTTCCGAGAAGATTTTCCAGGCCGGTGAGCACATCAATCGCGGGGGCGGTGAAGCCAACGCCTGCTACTTTATCGAAGACGGACATGTAGGCATTGAGATTCATGATCCAGCGCGAGGAAGCGTCAAGGTGCAGACGCTTAACGGCGGCGACGTTTTCGGCTGGTCATCGCTCATGGAGCCATACCGGTGGACGTTCGATGCGATAGCTTATGAGGATAGCCGCGTCCTGGTTATCGACGCCGCTGGCCTGCGGCAGGTGATGGAATCGAATTGCGGCTTGGGCTATGAAGTGCTCAAGCGGTTTAACGCTGTGTTCTCGGACCGCCTGAAAGCCGCGCGGCTTCAGATGCTGAATCTGTTCGACGCGTAAAGCCGATGGCGCGAATCAGCCACCAGGCGGGGAAGTGAGGAACCGGCGCGGCGCCGTCTTCTAGGAGCGTCAAGCCTGTCCTTTTGTGGCGGGGCTGGAGGGGGCCAGCTGATCCGGCCAAACCGGCTTCTGACCATGGCGTACAAGGGGTCTCCACCAGCGTATCTGGTAGAGCTTGGTCGAGCTAATGAAGCTTTCGCGTCTTTACGCGAGGTCACGACTGTTGCGCGCGCCGTTCATAGTTCTGCCGCGCTGCGAACTCGTCCGGACCTTCCAGCGCCAGCGGCGCGTAGCGGTTCTCGCGCACCAAGTCGCCGATACTCCGCTCCATAATACCGTCCTGTCCGGCATTAACGAGCTGCAATAGCGGGCGGAACCGCTCGTCGTTGCGCAGGTCGGAGGGGTCGCGCCCGGATTCGCGCAGCGCGCGAATAACGTCGCCCACGCGGATGCGGTCTAACGACATAGCGGGCTGGTAACGGGGGGGATCGTTCGAGCGTTCATTGGGCACGGCGCACCGCACCACGAGCCCAGCCTGCAGCAACTCGTCCAGCGTTTCGTTCAACAGCCGGCTGGGCACGTTCCAGGCTTGCGCCCCCTCAAGGGGCGAGAGCGGCGGCATGCCGTTTTCGAAGCGGTGGCCGATATCTATCATCGCGCGCAATCCGACAGCTTCACGATAGGCTTGGCTTGACCCGGCGGCGAACCGCTCCATCGCGAACGTCTTCTCGTTCTGGTACGCAAAGGTCAGCTCCGCGCCGGACAATACGACAACCCAACTCGCATAAACCCACATGAGTAGCAATGGAACAGCGAAATAGCTGGTGTAAATGAGGTTATACCGGGCCAGTCCGAACTGGAACTTCACATAACCCATGGAGACGAGATACCACAGCGTGCCTGCGAGAATGCCCGCAATGAGGGCGTAGCGGAACACGACGCGCGTGTTGGGCACATAATAGTAGAGCGCCGTGAACCCGGCCCAGACAATAACGTACTGCGCGCCGCGCAACGCCGCGGAGAACGGGCCGAGTTGCTCCATGAGCACTTCGCTTTCGAGGATAGCGAACAGGCTGATCACAGTGGCTACTGCGAAAGGCAACATGATCAGCAGCACCAGATAGTCCGCGAATTTACGGTACCAGCCGCGGGTGGACTTGAGGCCCCAGATCTGGTTGAACGAAGACTCAATGTTCTTCATGAGCCCGAACAACGTGGCCAAGACAAAGACAAGCCCGGCCAGGCCCAGCGTCTGGAAGTCGGCGCGTTCTTCGGCATAAGCTAGAATTGCGCTGACTGTTTCGCCGACTTCGTCGTTGGCCTCCGCGTCCGTTTCGATGGCTTCATCGTTGTCGACGCGCATCAGAAGCAAATCGATCACACCCTCGCGCAGGAAGGATTCATCGGGATCTTCATCGAGCTCGGTTTCCCCGCGCACAAGGTGGGTTGACATGTACTGGTAGATGTGCCGGTCCAGTTCGATCGTTTGCACAATGGCGAACATGAAGATGAAGAACGGCACGATGGATAGGGCCGTCGCAAACGTCAGCGCGGACGCGCGCAGCAATAGCGCATCCTGCACAAGGTTCTGCACGAGGATGATCGCGACGCGAATGTGTTTGATGATAAACCCATGGGAAGCGGCATCGCCCGGCCGGCCAATGTGCCACACGTCGTGCGTCACAAATCGCCGTCCGCGCTCGAGGGCGTCCCACAATTCTCGTATCCAGCGAAACATACCATTATGCTACACGGCAGCCCGAGCATGGAGCAACCGGGCGAGCCGTTACACGCGCTGGCGCTGCTGTGGCCGCAAGCGGCAATGGGTTGAAGATAACGGCAACGGCCTGGTAATCGGGCTGTGGCGAATCCTCCCGGGCCAACGTGCAGCGTCGGGGCACAGACATGAATCGAAAACGGAGTGGCGAGGATTAATGCTGCGGCGCCTGCGCTGGCGGCGCACTTGCGGCCGTCGGCTGAATAGTCCAAGATGTCGGGCGAATTCGGCGCACAACCGCACCGCAGAAAAGGAGCGGCGCAAAGCCGGCGATATAAACGCCGCAACCATAGTCATCTACACATCAAAGAGAGGTGCATTCGTTGAATAAGTCCCTTCAGATTCTGTTGATTGTCTTCCTTATTGTGGGCGCTGTAATCATGTTCGCGCTGGTGTGGGCGGATGCGCGTTTTGAACTGGTGCGCAGCGCCCCGCACATATCCCATGAGTCCATGGTGGACGCCGACACCGGCCTGCGCGCCGTCGTGTTTCCCGAACGCATTCCCCAAGGTTTCATCGACACAGTGCTTGAGGGCAATACGTGGGCAACCCGCGCGCTGAATTGGACGATGCCTCACGAAGTAGCGCTGTTGTCCCGGACACGCGTGGACGACGATGACATCAGTCTCCAGTTCGTGATTAATAACCGGCGGTTGGGCCCGGTAATCCAACAATACGTAAACGAAGAAACGAACTTGCCTTCGACAGCGCTGTTTTCCTGGTCGCCGGAGGGGTTACAGCGACAGCGGCGGGGGTTGCTGAAACTGGATGGCGAGGTGCACGTTGATCGCGCCGTGATGCAGAACCGCGACAGCCGCTGGTCAGGCGCGCGGCCCCGGCTGCACTTGCCCCTTGAGGGCGGACACATGTTCGAGCTCATCCTCGATAACCGCCAGGGCGCTGCTTACATCCTGGCGGGCGCCTACGCCGTCTCCCAGCAGTTGGGGCAGGACGCGCTGGTCAATATGGCGCTTGAAGCCCTTCGTGATGTGGATCACCTCCATGCGACAGGCGATTTCCTAACGGATACCGACCTCGGACTAAACATCCGGATCGAGTGCGATCCACAGGGTCAAGAGAATACGCCGCAGGCCATGGCGTTCTTTCTAGAGATGCTGCTCACGGAACTGCGGACCAGCCTCCAAGCCGATTATGGTGTCGAGTTGACGGGCGCGGCGGAGGTTGATGGTTTCACGGTGCAGGGCCGGTACCGCCTAAGACGCTTTGATCGCTTCTTCCTCTAAGGGGGCCGGACGCGGTCACGCAGTGATCAAACGCTTGCAGAGCAGTTTACCGGCGGCGAATCCAGGCGGGATCCCGGTATTTTTCGGCGGCGAGGCGCTTGGCCTCGGCGATCTCGGCAGGCCGGGGGGGCACGGCGCCGGCCGGATCGGCGCCAAGCATTTCGCACACGACCCCTTTGATCGTTTCCGGCGATAACGGGAGGGATTCCACGAACTCCACGTGCGTCCGGCGTTCGCGGTAGTCCGGTTGCTCGGCGGGTTCGCGCAAGTACCGCGCCATGGCGGCGGGATCGGCGGCGTGCAAGAGCGCGCCGTGATGCACCATGGCGCGCTGACGCCGCTTTTGTGCGTTGCCGGATACTTTGCGGCCGCCTACGGCGAGATCGCTAACGCCGGCATGCCGCGCATGCACGCCGTGCTTTGCCAATACGCGGGCGATGCCGCCCAGAATCCAGTTGTACGAGCGTCGAATCGTAACGGATTCCGGGAAGTCCTCATAGCGAATGGCCAGCGCGAAATTGAGCGCGCCTGGCCCTTGCAGCACGCAGCCACCGGCCGACGCTCGCCGCAGTATGGGCACGCCGTCGGCCCGGCACGCGGCTTCGTCGACTTCGTCGGCAAGCTTCTGGGAAACGCCCAGCACGACGAAAGGAACCGGGCTTTCCCAGAACCGCACTGTGTTGGGCGCGGCGCCGTTCTCGACGCCTTCAAGCAGCGCCTCTTCGAACGCGAGATTCTCCTCGGGCGCGGCTAAGGTGTAATCAAGCACCCGCATGGCGGGCGTTTGCTCAAAGGGCACAGTTCAGTTCTTTTGCGGCGCGAACCTCGTCCAGCCGGCCGACAGGCATCGTTTTTGGCGCATCCTGCAGGGCTTTGGCATCTTCGGCGGCTTGAGCCGCCAACTCGATCATCACGTCGCAGAACCGGTCCAACGTGTCCTTGGACTCGGTCTCCGTAGGCTCGATCATCATGCTTTCCTTCACCGTCAACGGGAAGTAAACAGTCGGCGCGTGCAGACCATGGTCGAGCAAACTCTTGGCGATGTCGACGGCGCGCACGCCGTGCTCAGCCATCGGCGCTGCAGTGAACACGCACTCATGCATGAACAGCCCATTGAAAGCGGCGGTATATGTGTCCTTGAGCCGGGCCCAAACGTAATTCGCGTTGAGCACGGCGTGATCGGCCACGTCTTTCAATCCTTGCCCGCCCAGTTGGCGAATGTACGCATAGGCGCGCAACGCCACCATGAAGTTGCCGAAGAAAGGCGCAATGCGGCCGATGCTCTTCTCGGGCATGGCCAAGCTGTAGTGGTCGCCGTTGCGGGTCACTTGCGGTCCGGGCAGATACGGCGCGAGCCGTTTGCCGACGCCCACTGACCCGGAACCAGGTCCGCCCATGCCGTGCGGCGTGGCGAACGTCTTGTGCAGATTGTAGTGCATGACGTCGAAACCCATGTCTCCGGGGCGCGACCGGCCCATGATTGCGTTGAGGTTCGCGCCGTCGTAGTAGAGGAGCGCGTCGACCTCATGAGCGAGGTCGGCGATAGCGCGCACGTCGGGCTCGAATAAGCCGTGTGTGTTCGGGCAGGTAAGCATCACGCCCGCGATATTGTCATCGAGCACTTCGCGGAACTTATCCAGATGGATAACGCCATCCTTGCCCGACGGGACTTCCACAACCTTATAGCCGGCTATAGCGGCGCTGGCCGGATTGGTGCCGTGCGCGGAATCGGGGATGATGAGAGTGTCTTTGTGCGTGTTGCCCTTATCGCGGTGATAGGCCGCTATGAGCAGCACGCCCGTCAACTCGCCGTGGGCCCCCGCAATGGGCTGGAGGCTCACTTCCTGCATGCCCGAAATCTCGGCAAGCAAATGCGAGGCCTCGTACATCATTTGAAACGCGCCCTCGCACGCCGGCCAGTAGGCAGACGTCGTTGAAAGGTGAGGGTGCAGATTTGCGTACCGGTTGTCAGCAGCTACGGCCTCGGCCATCTTCGGGTTGTACTTCATCGTGCACGAACCCAATGGGTAGAAGTGCGAGTCAATGCCGAAGTTGCGGCGCGAAAGGTTTGTGAAGTGCCGGACCACGTCGAGTTCGCTCACTTCCGGCAGCCCTGGCTCCTCTTTGCGTCTGTGTTCTTCGGGAAACGCCGCTTCGGGCACATCAAGATCATCCAGACGGATGGCGCGCCGGCCCTTCCGGGATTGTTCGAAAATCAGTTGCATGCGTAATCCTCCAGCGCCGCCGCGAACCCATCCAATTCGGCGCGCGTGCGCTTTTCCGTCACGGCGATGAGCAGGTCGTTCGGTCCGCCGGCGTTCAACGCCGCCAAGGGCAGGCCCGGGTTGTAGCCTTTGTCTTGCAAGGCTGTCACCACGTCCTCCGCCGGCACAGGGAGGCGCACGGCGAACTCGTTGAAGGTGGGGCCGTCATTGAGAATCTCGGCGAAGGCGCTGATCCTGCCCTTGAGGTATTCGGATTTCGAATGACAATGCGTAGCCACTTCCTTCAATCCCCCGCGGCCCATAAGGCAGAGGTAGATGAGCGCGCGCAGGGCGCACAGGGCCTGGTTCGAGCAGATATTCGACATGGCCTTGTCCCGGCGAATGTGCTGTTCGCGCGCTTGCAGCGTAAGCACGAACCCCCGGCGCCCTTGAGTGTCTTGAGTCTGTGCGGCAAGCCGGCCCGGCATCCGCCGCACATGCGCTTTGCGCGTGGCCATGATACCCAGATACGGCCCGCCAAAGTTGAGGGGGATGCCCAGGCATTGGCCTTCGGCGACCGCGATGTCCGCGCCCATTTCACCCGGCGTCTTCGCCAGGCCCAGCGCCGCCGGATAGAACACCGCGATAAGCAGCGCGCCCGCTTCATGACAACGCTCGGCGAGGGCCGAGTAGTCCCACAACGTGCCTTGGAAACTTGGACTCTGCACGATGACCGCCGCGGCGTCCGTAGGATCGTCGCCGTCCACAATGTCGATGTCCAAGTTCGCCACGTGGGTGTTCAGCACCTCGCGGTGACGCGGATTCAACGTGGGATGGCATACAATCCGCTTCTTCTTGCGCAGGCGCAACGCCATGGTCGTCGCTTCGAAGACCGCGGTGGCCGCTTCATAAAGCGAAGCATTGGCGAACTCCATATCCGTTAAGCGGCATATTGCCGATTGATACTCGTAAATGGATTGCAGCGTGCCCTGAGCGCATTCCGGCTGATACGGGGTATAGGCGGTGTAAAACTCGCTGCGAGACGCCAGCCCATCCACAGCGGCGGGAATGAAGTGATCGTAATAGCCGCCGCCAAGGAAGCTGACGCGGTTGACCTCATTCCGCGAGGCGATCTCAGCGAGCAGGTTGCGCACGCTCAATTCCGACATGGCGGGCGGCAGTTCCCAGGACTTCAGCCGCAGATCTTCGGGAATCGAAGCGAACAGCTCGTCGATATGCTTCACGCCGATCGTCGCAAGCATCTCCTCTTGCTCGGCCGGCGTCGTCGGAACCCAACTCATTCCTAGTGTTCCTCCAGAAAGGCTTTGTAGGCGGCGGCGTCCATGAGGCCGTTGAAGTCAGCGCCCTTGACGCCTTCGAGCTTGAAGAGCCAACCGTCGTCATAGGGACTTTGGTTGACGAGCTCCGGCTGATCCTCGAGCGCTCCATTCACGGCAGCCACTTTGCCGCCCACGGGAGCATAGACGTCGCTGGCGGCTTTCACCGACTCGATCATGCCTACGGCCGCGCCTTTTGCGACTTCCGCCCCGTCCTCGGGCAGTTCGACGTACGTGATATCCCCCAGTTGTTCCTGGGCGAAATCGGAAACGCCCACCACATAAACGCCGTCTTCTTCCTTGACCCACTCGTGGTCTTCTGTGTACCTGCGATCTTCCCGGACCATAATATGCTGAGATCCTCCTGCTGTGGCGGTTTACGGTGGCGAGGCGTGCGGCGTTGCGCGCCGGAATGGCTCCAGCCCCAACTGGCCTTTGCCACCGACTGGCTCGGTTTGCGTCATTAATCCCTGCACGTGCCTTGTGTATAGAAAGGGAACTCGGCGGTTTCCACCGGCAAACGCCGTGGACCCGCAACGAGCTGGCGGCCTGGTTCCTGATACCCCTCGGGCAGATAGCCCATGCCAACGCCATGACCCACGCTAGGGCCAAAAGCGCCACTGGTCACGACGCCCACGGCCGTCTCGCCGTCGAAAATCTGGAATCCATGGCGCGGCGCCCGGCGGTCGGCGGTCTTGAGTGGCGTGAGCCGGTCGTAGCCGCCCGCGTCCCTTTGGCGCAGCAACGCCTCCTTGCCCACGAACTCAGTATCCCACGCGATGAACGGGTCCATGTTCGCCTCCAACGGCGTGCGCGTCTCGTCGACGTCCTGTCCGCTTAGCGGATACCCCACCTCGGTGCGCAGCGTGTCCCGCGCGCCCAAGCCGGCCGGCGCCGTTTCGTCCAACGCCATCAATTCGCGCCACAGCGGCGCGGCGGCTTCGTTGTCCATGTAAACTTCGTAGCCCAACTCGCCCGTGTAGCCGGTGCGCGACACCAACAGTGGATAACCGTTCCATTTGGTCATGCGTAGATGAAAGAATTTCAACTCGACGGCCGCATCAATGCCAACCCGCGCCATAGTGTCCCGGGCGAGCGGACCTTGCACGTCAATCTTCGCGGTTACATCCGACACGTCCTTGGCGTCCTTGACTGCGCTGGTAATCATCGCCGACACCCGGTCCAGCACGCCCGCGTTGGTCACTACGAACAGTTCATCCTTGGCTACCCGAAAGGTTATCACATCGTCGATGATCCCGCCATCTTCATTGAGAAAAGCGCCGTACCGGCAACGGCCCACGGGGATCTTTGTCAAGTCGGAGATGACGAGCCGGTTAAACGCCTGGATGTCTTCTTCGCCGACAATACTGAACTCGCCCATGTGCGAGCAATCGAACAGCGAGACAGCTTTGCGGGTATGCAGATGCTCCTGGACGATGCTCTGGTATTGGACCGGCATAGCCCAGCCGCTGAAGTCAACGATTTTGCACCCGTGGTTCAAGTGCTCATCATACAGCGGGGTTCGGCGCATGAAGCCTCCTTCGCGGGGAATAGCGCGGTGCGGGGCCGCAGTTCGTCTCCGGGCACACTTCAATCCCTCACGGTTGTGCATCCCGGCGCCCAGGCGAACGGCAGTGTGAACCCTGCCGCTTCCTCGTGGTCGATTCCACGTCGAGCTCGCCAGTCACGGCAGGGGGGAAAGGCGCTTATGATTTTGCCATGCCTGCCATGGCAAGTCAAACCGATACTCCTCAGTCGCCGGACATCTCATAGGCTCACGCGGTCGCTCTCGGCCGTTTGTCCGCCCACCATAAACGGAGCGTCTTTCGCATGCTGGGTTGAAAAGTTTAAGAGAAGCGCGCACGCTGGACGTATGAAACACACCCAAAACAAGGATTTCGCGCGCCTCGGCGTCTACCTGCCGCCCCGTAGGTCCGGACTGGCTCGGTCTGTCTTTGCCCGGGAATCACGCACTCCAGGCGGGCCCGCTTAAAATGAAGGTTCGCTGTTCTCGGAGGCGCTCGATTGTCTGATCCACTTCTCAGTGACGAATCTCTCATGCAGGCCGCGGGTCGCGGCGACATGGCGGCCTTCGAGCAGTTGGTGCTGCGCCATCAGGCCGCCGCATGGCGTGTGGCTGTTCGTTGTGTCGGCGATACGCAGGAAGCCGAGGGCTTGGTGCAGACCGCGTTTCTGCGCATTCTGGACGCGACGGAGCGGTACAACCCCACAGCCTCCTTCCGAACATATCTTTACCGCGTTGTTACCCGCTTGTGCATCGACCATCTCCGCAAGAAGCGCCCGCTAGCGGTTGAGTTCCTTCCCGAAACTTGCGCTCCTGGACCGGCTGCGCCGGCACGTCTCGAACGCGCCGAAATGGAGCACGCGATTCAGACCGCCATCGGCGCCCTCCCGCCCAAACAACGCTTGGCCATTGTTCTACGCTATTTCGAGGGGCTTAGCGGCGCCGAGATCGCTGAAGCCCTGAACACAACCCGCAAAGGGGCCGAGCGGCAGTTGGCGCGGGCGCGTAAACGCCTGGAGCCCCTGTTGCGTCCGCTCCTTGAAGATCGTGGCGAGTAGGGCGGGGGATTGGGGCAAGTCATTCGTTTATAGAAGAGGAATGAAGATGAACTGTGAACATATCAGAGCCAAGCTTGTGGCGTATGCCGAGGGCCAACTGCCGGCTAACGACCGCAAATGGGTAGCGGCGCACGTCAGACAATGCGCGGCCTGCCGGCGCGCGTTGTCGAGAATCGACGTGCTGACGGCCGTGTTTATCGACGCCGAGAGCCGCCCCGCGCCCGAAGGCCTTGCGGCAAGGATAGTGGCGAAGGCCCGGAACCGCCACCACAGTACGGTGACGCGGAAGTGGGCGCCGCTAGGCTGGTGGTGGGAGTCCGCCGCGGCAATGCGAATTGCGGCGGCGGCGGTGTTTGCGGTGGGCCTAGCGGCCGGCTTGATGATGGGCCAGATGGCGGCGCCGGAAGCCCCGTCGCGCCCAAATGAATCCGCGGCCCTGAGAGAGA
This sequence comes from Candidatus Hydrogenedentota bacterium, assembly GCA_003552485.1. Lineage (GTDB taxonomy): Bacteria > Hydrogenedentota > Hydrogenedentia > Hydrogenedentales > SLHB01 > PUMX01. The sequence goes on along the minus strand of PUMX01000187.1, from coordinate 459 downwards.
ACGTGCTTGACGGTTACGCGCGGGGACTTCTGGGCGAGCCGGAAGAGTCGCTACCCAACGCCTACTTCACCCATGTTTTGGTAAACGGCGACTGAGGACACGGACCATGCGGAACCAAATACTACCCTTGCTGGCCCTTTTCTCGCTAGCTTTGAACGTCGCGTTTGTTGGCGTGTGGGCCGTCCATGTGTTTGAGCCTCCGAGGGCCGCCGACCGTGACGAGGAGGGCCATACTATATGGAGTCCACTGCACCGCGAACTGGGCGTGACGATGGAGCAGTGGCGCCAACTCGAGCCCGAAGTGCGTACATATCATGAGCGTGCGCAAACTATCCGTGAAGATCTTGGCGTTCTAAGGTCGGAGCTTATTGAGCTAATCGCCGCCGAGAATCCGGAACTCGACGCGATCAACGCCAAACACGAAGAAATTCGGGCCCGCCAGAAGCAGATGCAGGAACT
>PUMX01000122.1 GCA_003552485.1 Candidatus Hydrogenedentota bacterium | reverse complement strand
TCGGCACAGCCGGGGCTCAATGGATTGCCCATCCGGATTCTTCCGAAGGCGACGTCACCACGTATTTCCGCCGCCGATTGACGGTTGATTTGGATCAAGTCGAGCGCGTAATGGTGGGTCTTAGTGGGCATCATCTGGGCGCTTTCTCGATTAATAGCAAGGAAATCTACAGTGCGGCGCACAGCGCGCACGGCGGCCAGCATTTTGGCGATTACCTCGACATCACGCCGTGGCTGCGCGATGGCGAAAACCTGCTAGTCATGATGGGCCGCAGTTACGCGGATGACTACGATCCGGAGACGGAAGAAGGCGGCAAAGTCATTTGCGCCGCACGAATCGACTACGCCAACGGCGAAACAGAATTCGTCAGAACTGGCGCCGGCTGGGAAGCCACGCGTGAGACCGTGGACCTCTTCGACGTTGACGCCACGCCCGAGGGCGCTTGGATGGCGGCGCGAGATTTGGGGGCGCCCGGAGAAAACGGCCTGCCCCCGCTCTGGTACGAAGTGTGCCGCCGTCCGCCTGTCACCTATCTCCGTCGCGAGTTTACGTTGAACGGCGCCGTCCGCATGGCCGTCTTGCATGGGTCCGCCTTTGGGCTCTTCGACGCTCACATCAACGGAGCGCGCGTCACCGACGATCGTTTTAAACCGGGCTGGACCGAGTACCGGAAGCGCGTTCCCTACGTAAGCTACGATGTTACGCATCTCATCGAAGAAGGCGCGAACGCCATCGGGGTCGAGCTGGCCGACGGCTGGTACCGGGGCAACCTGGCAATCTTTGGCCGTGAACGCTACGGCGCCCGGACGCGCTTCAGCGGTATGCTTCATGTGGAATATGAAGATGGCTCCACGGAAATAATCCGCACCGGCCACGACTGGAAGGTTGCTTACGGCGCGACCCTTGAAGCCGACAATCTCTTTGGTGAGACTCATGATGCCCGCCTCGAACCCGTGGGGTGGACCCAAGCCGGTTTCGACGACAACGCTTGGCGCGAACCCGATGCAGGGCGTGAACAGGCGGACGCTGTCGTGCGCGCGCACCTCTGCGAACCTGTCAAACCACATGAAGAACTAACGCCGGTTTCCATTGATGAAGTCGCGCCGGGCGTGTACGTGTTCGACATGGGCCAGAATTTCGCGGGCTGGGCGCGGCTGAAGGTGCGCGGCAACGCCGGGGATCGTGTGGTGATGCGGTTTGCTGAAAGGCTTTGGCCGGAGACGGGCCGCATCTACACGGAAAACCTGCGCACATTGAACGTGGCGGATACCTACGTGCTTAAAGGCGGCGACGAAGAGATATGGGAGCCGCGCTTTACGTTCCACGGGTTCCGCTACGTGCAACTCGTGGGTTTGTCGCATCCGCCCGAAGAAGACACGTTAACGGGGGTCGTCGCCTATTCCGCCGGTCCCATACTCAGCGAGTTCGAGTGTTCTTCCGAGCTCATTACGCGCATTCACCGGAACATCACATGGGGACAGCGCTCGAATTTCTTTGACATTATCACGGACTGTCCGCAACGGGACGAGCGCATGGGTTGGACCGGCGATTACCACATCTTCAGCCGGTCGGGCTCATTTAATCAGCACTGCGGCGCATTGTACCGGAAGTGGTTTCACGATGTGCTTGATGCTCAGTATGAACGCGACGATCGAGCTGACGGCGGCATTCCCAATGTCGTGCCGCCCATTCCAGACGCCATAGACGCGCCCGGCAATATGGACTGGTCCTACGCCATGCCCGTGGCCGCCAGCGACCTTCACGAGATCTACGCCGACATGGACACGCTGGACCGCGCGTTCCCGCAACTCGAGCGTTATATGGCCTACGTCGAGCGTGTGCTCGAAAACTTCGACCGGGACGAACCGCAGCCCGGACCTGGCATGGGCATGTTTGGCGACTGGGTGACCTCGGGCCCGGACATTGAGCATCCAGTGCTTGCTTGGGCCCATGCGGCTGATGCGGCGCGCATCATGCGGCGCATCGCGGAAACGCTTGGCGCTGAGAGCGCGGCGCGGACGTACGAGGAAATGTACAATCGGCTTCGTGGTCAATTCATTGAACGGTGGGTCCACGAAGACGGAACCATTGCGAACCACGCGCAAACGGTCTACGCCTTGGCATTCCGTTTTGGTCTCGTGCCAGAAGAGATGTTCGACCGCGTCGCGCAGCGGTTCGCCGAGCGGATCGAAGAGGACGACTGGCGGCCGCGCGTTGGCTTTCTTGGCATCCGCCATCTCTTGCCGGCCATGACGATCATGGGGCGGCCGGATCTCGCCTACAAGATGCTTCAACAGCAGGACTACCCGTCGTGGTCCTTCATGATTGCGAACGGCGCGACAACGATATGGGAGCGGTGGAATGGCTTTATGCCGCCGGACGAATTCGCCACGTGGGAGATGAATTCTTTCAACCATTACGTGTTCGGCGCGGTGGATGAGTGGTTTTTCCGGTCTGTGCTTGGCGTTGACTGGGCTGAAGCAGGTTTTGCGCGCATGCGTTTGCAGCCGGAGATCGGCTACGGCCTGGCCTACGCGCGGGGTAGCTGCCCCACGGTGCGCGGTGAAGTGAAGACGGCGTGGCGTATCGAAGGCGGACAAGTCGCTTATGAGATCACGCTTCCGCCAAACACCACGGCTGACCTGTATCTGCCCGCGCGCGATGTGGAGGCGCTAGAAGAAAACGGCGCGCCCATTGGCGAGGCCGCGGGCGTCGACGTCGTGGGTGAGGAGAATGGACGGCTGCACATCGCGCTTAGCGCGGGCGCGCACCACTTCACCTGGCCTGAAGAGGCGCTTATCGAGTTTGGCGTAACGCCTGCGTAATCCTACCATGCTTAGCAGCCAGACTCGCACAGAAGAGAGTGGCTGGAGGGAGTAAACCGGAAACGATCTGCGTGCGCGTGGTGGCGCCGCGGCGTTTCCGTCAGAAAGCGCCACAGACCATAGGGACAGGAGGGACCATGAAACGCACCGATCCTAACGCCATCGGATCTGCCGTACAGACGCTCGAAGGCCGGTTCGGCAAGCTGGACCGCGTCAAGGAACGGATCAAGAATCACCATATCGAAACGCCCTCATGGGCCTATGGCGATAGCGGCACCCGCTTCGGCGTGTTCCGGCAACCCGGCGTCCCGCGCAACGCCTATGAGCGTATCGAAGACGCCGGCGTGGTCCACCAATACACGGGGGTGGCGCCTTCGGTGGCCGTTCATATTCCATGGGACAAAGTTGAGGACTTCAACGCGCTTAGCGATTACGCCCGCGAACAAGGAGTGCGTATTGGCGCGATTAACCCCAACGTTTTTCAGGATCAGGACTATAAGTTGGGTAGTCTGACCAACGAGGATCCCAGTATCCGGCGCAAAGCCGTCGACCAGATTCTCGAGTGCGTCGAGATCGGCAAGGCGGTGAACTCGCATCTGCTCAGCCTCTGGTTCGCTGATGGCACGAACTATCCGGGCCAGGGCGATTTCCGCCGGCGCAAGCGATACATGCTCGAGGGTCTGAAAACTGTATACGACGCCATGCCGCAAAGCATGCGCATGCTCATCGAGTACAAGTTTTTCGAGCCCGCCTGGTATCACACCGATCTTGCGGACTGGGGCATGGCCTACAGCTTTTCGCGGCGCCTAGGCGAGCAGGCGCAGGTGCTTGTCGATTTGGGCCACCATCCGCTAGGGACAAACATCGAGCACATCGTCGCTTTCCTTATCGATGAGAATAAGCTCGGCGGCTTTCACTTGAATGATAAGAAGTACGCTGATGACGATGTGAGCGTGGCCAGCTTCAACCCGTACCAGATGTTCCTCATCTACAATGAACTGGTTGCGGCTGAAGACGATCCCGAGGCGCGGGGCGATGTGGCGTACATGATCGACCAGAGCCATAACATCAAGCCGAAGATCGAGGAGATGATCCAGTCTGTCGTAGCCTGTCAGACGCAATACGCCAAGGCCTTACTAGTGGATCGAGAAGCCTTGGCTGAAGCCCAGAAAAACGGCGACGTGGTGCGGGCCGAGGAAACTCTGCAGGACGCCTATCAGGCGGACGTGCGGCCGCTGCTGGCCCAGGTCCGCATGGAAATGGGCCTTGATCCAGATCCCGTGATCGCCTTTCGCGAGAGCGGGTATAGTGAGAAGGTAGCGCGAGAACGTGAGGGCGCGGCGGGCCAAGCGACGCTTGGCGGCTGATAATCGCCCGATTTAGCATGGGGTTGTATTGAGCGGAAGGGGGCGGCGTCAAGAAAGCGGATACGTATTCGCCCAGCGCCGTATTCCGGATAATTGCCGCTGGTAAACAATCGAGGAGGAACGAGCATTGGCCGAACAAACTGAGTCTACAACGATCGCGGCCATGGACAAGTTGTACGAGTTCGATCGGGAGCCTGTGTCGGACGACCGGCTTCAGCCGGGCCGCTATTTCGCGGGGGCCTACGCCGGCGAACATACGGCCGGCACCGAATTCGTTATCGGCGCGTCCTTTGTCATGTGGGGTGCTTCGGTGATGGACGTGCTGGGCGGGCTGGTCATTGGGAATGCGTTGGCGGTGTTGACGTGGACCTTCATCTGCGCCCCCATTGCCGTGCACACCCGGTTGACCCTGTACTGGTATCTGAGGAAGATTGCCGGACCGGCCGTGACGACGATCTATAACGTCGTGAACGCCGTGCTGTTCTGTATTCTCGCGGGGGCCATGATCACGGTGTCGGCCTCGGCCGTGCGCATTCCGCTGAACGCGTTAACGCCGCTTGATGTCCCCCCAAGTACAGGTTGGCTGCCAGATAACATTTGGTTCGTAATAACGACGATCATAGTGGGCGCAGTGGTGGTCACCGTGGCGATTCTGGGTTTCAAGAGTCTGGCTAAGTTCGCGTCGGTGTGTTCTCCATGGATGTTTCTGATGTTCATCGCCGGGGGCGTGGCGACGTTGCCGTTTCTTGCCGGGCACTCCACTCAAGTCGAGAACATCGCGAGCTGGGGCGATTTCCTTGCCGTGTCCCATGAACTGATTTGGACCGGCGTGCCCGCCGAGGGCGAGGGCCTGGGTTTCTGGCATGTGACGGCGTTCGCCTGGATCTGCAACCTGGCCATGCACGGCGGGCTATCGGACATGGCCCTGCTGCGGTACGCCAAGTCACACTGGTATGGGTTGTACTCCGCCTTTGGTATGTATCTTGGCCACTACCTTGCCTGGATTTGCGCGGGCATTATGGGCGCCATGGCGGCGTTGGCGCTGCAGACGCCGCTTATCGAATTAGACGCTGGCGAGGTCGCTTGGCAAGCGGTGGGAACGGCTGGGATTCTCGCTGTGGTGATCGCGGGCTGGACCACCTCGAATCCGACACTGTACCGCGCTGGCCTGGCGTTTCAGGCGATCACGCCGGGATGGCCCCGTTGGAAAGTGACGTTGGTAGTGGGGGCCGTCACAACGCTAATCGCATGCTCGCCCTTTGTTTTCACCCGATTGCTGGACTTCGTCGGCTTGTACGGGCTTATCCTTGTGCCCGTCGGCGCTATTGTCTTTACCGAGCACTGGATCTTCCCCCTCATCGGATTCCAGCGCTACTGGGTAAGCCGTAAGGAGCTTGTGTTTAGTTGGCCCGCCCTGACGAGCTGGGCGCTCGGTCTCGTGGCGGCGTATCTGCTGCCGCTGCATCTGTTTTTCTTGTTCGTGCCGGTCTCGGTGATTACGGCGGTGCTCTATATCGTCTTCGCCGCGATGGCCGGCGCGCGCGACACGGACCTGCCGCCAGAAACCGTTGAAAAACCCCGGCAGTTCTCGGGCGCGCCGACGCCGCCCAAGACCATCTTCGGTGGCCACGACCCATTGTGGTGGGGCGCGGGCGCCATCGCGCTGGTGTGTCTGATTGTTTCGCTGGTTATTCCCATTTGGGTGTTCTTCGGCGGGCTCGAGCTGTACAACGAGCGCTTTGCCCTGATGCGTATTTGGTTGCCCCTGTTTGCAATCATCTACTTTGTGACGGGAACGTACTGGGCCGTGAAGCGGCAAAAGCCCGAAGAGGAGCAGAGCTAAGCGAATCATTCGGGACGTGATTCTGGGAGCGCATGGGCTGACTGTTGCCCTGTGTCGGGCGATGTGGGGTCACGTAGATAACAACTCGGTTCGGGGGCGCTCCGATGCGGCGCATCGGAGCGCCCTGGGGCTCTGCTCGCGTTGAACATGGTTTAAATCAAGGAGATATCGGCAATGGAGTGGAAAAGCCTATTCCGGGCGTGGGCGGTTGTTATGACCGTGGCGCTGTTGGCGTGTGGCGCCGTGGTGGCGGCTGCAGACGAGGAACGCGGCGCGCTCGAAGCGAAGCGACTTCGCGTCGAGTATCTCGTGAACCCGTTGGGTATTGACGAGACCCAACCCCGGCTGGATTGGTTGGTCGCGTCGGAAGAACGGGATCAGCGGCAAACGGCGTACCGCGTCCTTGTAGCCACGGCCCCGGATAAGCTTGCTCCCGGCGAGGCCGATCTCTGGGACAGCCAGAAAATCGAATCGAACCGGACCCGGCATATCGTGTATGCCGGGAAGCCATTGGAGTCGCGTCAACGGGTGTACTGGACCGTGCGTGTGTGGGATGCGAACGGGCGCCCCTCGGATTGGGCGGAGCCAGCGCGCTGGTCCATGGGGTTACTGGATCACCGGGACTGGGAGGCCGAATGGATTAGCTTCCTTGACGAGCGCGCGATCGAGGCGACGCCGGAGCGCCGGGTCTTGCCGCCCGCCCGCTATTACCGGCGGGACGTTGAGGCGGATAACCCCATCGAACGCGCAACGGTGTACGCCACGGCGTTGGGCAACTATGACTTGCACATCAACGGTGAACGTGTGACTGAGAACCGGTTGATGCCCGGTTGGACCGATTACCATCAGCGCGTCTATTACAACACGTTCGATGTCACGGAACTGATGGAACAAGGCGCGAACGCCATTGGCGCTATTCTCGCCGACGGCTGGTACGCGGGCTATCTTGGCTTTGGCCCTTTAGTTGACTATGGACCGGACCGGAGCGGACGCTACTTCTACGGCAAGACGCCCTCGCTAAAGATTCAGCTTGAGATCGAGTTTGCTGATGGAAGCACACAGATCATTGGCACAGCGCCCGGTTGGCGCGTGAACACTGGCGCGTACACTGTGGCCGACCACCTTATGGGTGAACACTACGACGCCCGCCTCGAACACGACGGCTGGGCCGAGCCGGGCTTTGATGCGTTGGATTGGGACGAGGCCGTGCACGCCAGCGAAAACGGGACCCTTCTCGTCGATTATTGGGACGCCGGCGGCGATCGCGTCGTGGATTTGGGCTTCAAAGAACCGCCGCGTATCGAAGCGTATCCGCAGCAACCGGTGCGGCCCATCGAGGTGCTCGAGCCCGTCGAGATCGTAGAGCGTGAGAACGGCAAATACATCATTGACTTCGGCCAGAACGCGGCCGGAATCACGCGGATCCACGCAGAAGGCGCCGCAGGAACGGAGATCACCATCCGGCACGGCGAAATGCTTCACGAAGACGGAAGTCTGCTTGTTGAGAATCTGCGCGCCGCAGAAGCCACCAATGTGTTCACGTTGCGCGGCGATGCTGAAGGCGAAACCTTCGAGCCGCGCTTCACCTTTCATGGGTTTCAATATGCCGAAGTGACGGGATATCCCGGCGAGTTGACGGAGGATGACATCGAAAGCGTGGTGCTTCATTCGGACACGCCGCTGGTCAGTGAATTCGAATCGTCGGATCCTATTCTCAACCGTTTCTTCAAGAATGTGGTGTGGACGCAACGATCGAACTTTCTCGAAATCCCGACGGATTGTCCGCAGCGCGACGAGCGTCTCGGGTGGACCGGCGACTCGCTGGTGTACGGCCAGGCGGCCACGTACAACGCCGACATCGGCGCGTTTTACACCAAATGGTTTCAGGACTTGCGCGACGCCCAGACGCCAGAAGGCGCTTATCCCGACTATGCGCCATATCCCATGCAGCATGGGGGCAGCGGCAAACCCTATGCGACCGCATGGACAGACGCCGGCGTCATTGTGCCGTGGGCGGTTTACCAGGCCTACGGTGATACGCGGCTGCTGCGCGAGCACTATCATTCGATGCAGCGCTTTATCAGCTTCCGGTTGAATACGAGTCCCGATTATCAGGGGCGTCAACTCGGCAATGGGTGGGGCGATTGGCTGAATATGGACGATCCAACGCCCATCGAGTTCATCGACTACTGTTACTATGCGGCGAGCGCGTCTGTGATGGCCGAGATCGCCGAAACGCTGAACGAGCGGGCCGACGCCACGAAGTACCGGACGATTGCAGACAACGTGCGGGCAGCGTTTAATGATGCATATGTCAACGATGGTGGAACCCTCGAAGTCAGTTCGCAAAGCGCATATGTCCTCGCCCTGTGGTATGACATGTTGCCCGAGGAGAAGCGCCAGGCTGCGGCGGATCGTCTGGCGGAAATGATCGTTGAAAACGATACGCGCAAGACCACGGGCTTCCTCGGCACGCGATCCCTCTTGCCCGTTCTCACGGAATACGGTCACTTCGAGCTAGCCGCGCGGTTGATGCAGAGCCGCCGCTTTCCATCGTGGGGCTATCCCGTTGTGCAAGGCGCTACAACCGTTTGGGAGCGCTGGGATAGTTACACGAAAGAAGACGGATTCGACCGGCACGGATACGCCATGAACTCCTTTAACCACTACGCCTTTGGGGCCGTGGTGGAGTGGATGTTCAACACGCTGGCGGGCATTAAAGCCGGTGAGCCCGGCTTCGACCATATCGTTATCCAGCCGCATGTGCCCATGGACGAACCGCTCGACGACGCCCCACAATTGGATCACGTGCGCGGCGCGCACGAGTGCATCCATGGGCTCATCGAAAGCGCATGGCGCCGCGACGGAAACGCGTTTACCCTTGACGTGACGATTCCGGCCAATACGACAGCTGAGGTCCGCCTGCCTGCGGCGCGTGATACGCAGGTTCGAGTTGATGGCGCGCCCGTTGAGGACTCGGAATTCGTAAAGCTGCTTTCTCGTGACGACGAAACCGTGGCGTTCTCGGCGCCGTCTGGCGCATACCGGTTTGAGAGTACGCTGCCGGCGCCCTGATAGCGCTAACACCGTAGACGGCCGACACATAGCCCTGCGAGTAGCTGGAGAATCAGGCGAACACGGGGCGGAAGACCGGGTGATTGAGCCGGGTTCGGCGAAGTTAAGGTGGAGTCGGGATATGTCCTGCGCTTCAAGAGCAGAGTTCGAGCGGCACTCATATACATTCTTTGCGAACGTGCTCCAAATACCCCCCTGTGTTGCCTTGGGACAATACATAACGCCAGCCCGTCGTAATGGGCCGGAATCGCTACGCCTTCTGCGTTCCCCAAGGCGATTCACGCTGATGGGGTACTTGCCAATGATGCAAAAGGGTTGCATATTATGGTTAGCTTGCTTAGTATTGTAGTTAGATAGTGCATGCCGCTTGTTTTGACACTATGGTAAGCAGGGGCTCAGAGGCACCTATCCGCCAAGACCCATGCCGAAAGGAGAATCCCATGCGCTGCTCCCGTTTCTTGTTGCTCGTGTTGGTGTGTGGCGCGCTGTTTTGCGCCTCTGCGCATAGCCAGCCCGTTCCTGGGGATGTTAACAATGACGGCAAGATCAATGCCGTCGATATACAGCTTGTGATTAATCGAGTGTTAGGGATTGAGATTCCCGCAGATTTTCAACCGGATGTTAATGACGATGGACTTGTCAACGCCATTGACATTCAGTTGGTCATCAACATGGTCCTGCGGGTGATTGAACCACCGCGGGCGGAATTCGAGGCAACGCCCACGTCGGGATTGGTTCCCATGGAAGTGGAGTTCGATAATCAATCCGAGCCGGGCACGGGCGCCGTCGTTTCATGGCAATGGGACTTTGGCGACGGCGCCGTCAGCGCTGAGGAATCGCCCACGCATGAGTATACGGCGCCCGGCATTTACACGGTGTCTCTCCGTCTCGAGACGACTCAACTTACCCACACGCGTATCAAGACTAATTATATTGGCGTCTTCACCGAACCCACGGGACCCACAGCGGATTTTTCGGGTTCGCCGCGATCGGGCGCAGCGCCGTTGGAGGTCTCGTTTACTGATGAGTCCCTGCCAGGTTCGGAACCCTTTGAGGAGTGGCTATGGGATTTCGGGGATGGGAACACATCTACTGCCCAACATCCGACGCACACTTACGAGGAAGACGGGGTGTACACGGTCACATTGCAGGTGGCGACGAGCAGTTTTTCGGATAGCCTCGAGCAGTCCAACTACATAGAGGAAACTCCCGAGCCGGTTGCGCCCGACCCGCTTACGTGGGCGCGCACCTATGGCGGCGATGGCGCAGCCGGCGCTTTTGATGTACAGCAGACCGCGGACGGCGGTTACATCATTGCCGGTGACACAAGCGTTGTTGTGGACGCCAACGATTTGGAGTTTGAGCCGTCATCGATGTATCTAGTGAAAACAAATGAGCGCGGCGAAGTGGAATGGGATCGCACCTATGGAGGGGCCGGCAACGATTGGGCCACATCGGTGCAACAAACGGCGGATGGTGGTTACATTCTCGCTGGCGGCACGACCTCCTTCGGGCCATCCAGCCCGGATACCTTGTCCGTGTACGTTGTCAAGACTGACAGTGACGGCGCGGTCGAATGGGACAATGCGTTCGGCGGCGCGGGCACGGACTTGGCCACGTCTGTTCATCAGACGGCGGACGGCGGCTACATTATCGCCGGCGACACAAGCTCCTTCGAACCGGACTCGGTCTTCCCAACGATGTATCTGATTAAGACGGACGCCGATG
>PUMX01000192.1 GCA_003552485.1 Candidatus Hydrogenedentota bacterium | reverse complement strand
GATCGCGCCGCGCCAGCATCAGCCGAGGCGGCCACGGTAATCGACGAGGGCGCCGGCTCTTCGTGGTCTCTTGAGGTGGATTTGGGCTACCATTGGCGTTGGGGAGCGCGCGATTATGGAGATCCGTATGCCGCCGTGCGTTTCGAGCTGGAAGAGGAAGCATGGTCGCTCGACTCCGCCGCCCGCGCGGAATTGGGCGGCGCCAACGATTTCCCCGAGTTCTTGCTTGCCCGTATGGATTGGCGGTTTGACCTCACTGAACACTATTATGCTGCGTTGGGAGGCTGGTTGGAGCGGGACCGGCGCGAAGCGATTCGGTGGCGCTCGGACGTGCATGCCGGCGTCGGGCGCGAAATCTGGGACGACGATTACCAGCGGCTGCGTGTCGAGGCGGGACCGGCCCTGACTGTGGCCAGCTTTGATCCCTACAGGTTGCCGGAATCGATTCCCTGGCGCCGGGGCTTGCGGCCGTTGGGTGGCGATTTTGAGGCGTGGAGCGCTTTAGCTTACTACAGTGTAAGAGACCATCGGCAAGACGAAACCGAATTCGGTTTGCTGCTTCGCTTGACTTATGATCGGGAAATCCTTTGGAATGGCACGTTCCAAGAAGATCTTACGGTGCTGCCGAGTCTGAGCAGCCGCGGGGATCTGCGCGCGCGTTCCGAATCTCGCGTGTTGTTTCCCATGACCACTCGGCTTACACTGAAGTTCGATTTGTTGCTGGATTATGAGCGCAACCGCCCGTATCGTGGGTTGGATCCTTGGCGCACAACGGTGGGCGCCGGGTTTGTCCTGGATTTCTGAAACGCGCCGTTTTGGTGTCCCCCTACGCGGTCCGCAAAACGTTGTAGTGAGAGGCGAATCAAGAAGGCTCCCAAGCAAATTGACAGCTACGCAAAACTCTGTTATCATCTTGCAAAGAAAGAACTTATAGAGAATTCCATTATTTCGCGGCGTCAATCCTCTGCGAAAGGTATACAGCGCCGTCATTAGGGCATCCAACAGAAAGGGCGGGAATCCGTGACTGAAACATCCACCAGCGCCAACGCCGCGTCCGAACAAGCGGCCAGCTCGCCGGCGGCCGAGCCAGCTCCGCCGGGCAAGAGCCCAGTCATTGAGACGGAGGGCCTCACGAAGATCTACGAAGGGGCCTCAAAGACGCAGGAAGTCGTCGGCATCAGAGACCTCGATTTGAAGGTCTACCCGGGAGAGATCTTTGGTTACCTTGGGCCGAACGGCTCAGGTAAGACCACCACTATTAAGCTTCTTCTTGGCCTCATTTTCCCAACGGCCGGTACGATGCGATTGCTCGGAAGCGAGAACATCTACTCCATCGACGTGCGCCGTAATATCGGGTACTTGCCCGAAGGAGCTTACTACCCGGACTTCCTCAAGGGTGAAGAGGTTTTGCGCTTCTACGGGCGGCTTTACGGCATGGGCCGCCGACAGCTTGAAACGCGCATTGATGAGGTCCTCGAGGTAGTCGGCATGGGCCGGGCCCGTAAACGGCTAATCCGCGGGTACTCGAAAGGTATGCGGCAGCGCATTGGGCTGGCTCAGGCCATGATCAGCGACCCTCAGATCCTGATCCTCGACGAGCCGACCACCGGTCTCGATCCCATCGCGCGCAAGGAAATCCGCGATATTCTGGTACAACTGCGCGACCAAGGCAAAACACTGTTGATTTCCAGTCATGAGTTGCTCGAGGTCGAGCTCATTAGTAACCGCGTAGGCATTCTTTATGAAGGCGAACTGCAGACCATTGGCACCATCGAGGAACTGCTGAGCGATCGCGACATCTCGCTTGAAGTCGAGGCCCCGACAGAGCAGGCCGTGGCGCAGCTCAAGGAGTCCGGGATTATGACGGAGGACATCGTGGACGGGAAGGCTACCTTGCGGGTGCCGCCCGGCGTGTCCATGTATGAGGCCTTGGAGCACTGCAGGGCCAATAACGTGAATTTGGTCAGCGTCCATCCCCGCAGGGAGACGCTGGAGGAGCTGTTCGTGCGCGTTGTTGGCGCAGCCGGCGGCGAGAAGGAAGGAGTGCAATGAGTACAGCCAACATCTTTTCACAGGGCCTTCTATCTATTGCCACCTTCACGTGGCGCGAGGGTATCCGTAAGAAGGTGCTGATTGCCTTCTTACTTCTCAGTATTCTGGTGATCTTTGGCGCCACCTTTCTGACGGCGTTTCTTCAGGCGGGCGGCGGCGACGTTCAGACCGACGTGGATAACAAGCTCGTCAAGGATATCTGCGTCACCGCGATCTCCATATTCGGCATCCTCATTACTATCTTCATCTCGGCATCGGTGGTGCCAAGCGAGGTTGAGAACAAGGTGGTGTACACGGTGCTGTCAAAGCCTGTGCGGCGCTTCCAGTATCTCTTGGGTAAGTTCATCGGCGTTCAGTTCATCGTGCTGGTGAATCTCGCGCTGATGGGGGGGCTGTTTTTTGTCGCCCTCTATTTCCGTGAAGGCATTCTGCCTACGCTACTGATATGGACGATTTTCCTTACCTACTTCGAGTTTCTTATTGTATCGGCATGGACCTTCGCCATCTCGTGCGCCGCGTCTTCCGCTGTACTGCCGACAATTGCCGGTCTGTTCATCTACCTCACAGGCAATCTGACTGAGTACCTCTTTGACGTGTATAGGCGGGCCGGGCAAACTGGCGAGTTCTTCGATTCGATGATCGGGAATATGGCCTACGGGTTGTGGCTCGTGTTGCCTAACCTGCAGAACTTCAGTCTGCGAAATCAGCTCCTGTATTTGCAGCCGAACGATCCGCCAATGGACGTGCAGATACCAAACCTCGTCGCATACAGTTTGGTCTATGCCGTGTGCGGTTACTTCGTTGCCTACTTCATTTTCCGACGCAGAGAAATCTAGGTGTTGCCATGACAAGCAAACCCAAATTGATTCTGATCACGGTCATTGTGATAGGCCTTCTTGTCGGAGTATGGCAAGGAGGTCGAATGCATGAACTGCGGCAGGCCGAAGGTTTTTACCGATGGCTCGTTGCCGCGGCAAACCAGCTTCGCCTGTTTGGCGAACTCGAGTTCGCGGCGGATGTCCGGGATCCCGAAGCGGAGGAACCGGTAGACGACGAGTTCTTTGAACGCGTCACTAGCGCAATTGAGCCGCATCTCGATCACATTCCCATTGAAGAGGATGATCTGGACGACGACGGCGACCCATACCCTGCTTTGGTGCGGGCCGTGCGTCAAGGCGGTCATGAGTGGGAAATCTACCGGCTCGCGGAAAGCGAGGAGATGGCGCCGCTACGGCGGGAGTTTGACGAGCATCTGCGCGACGGGCGACTCCAGAGCGTCGGCGAGCAATTCGAGCTTGCCGACATGTACGACCAAGGCACCTTGGTGAATCTAGGCAACATGTTTCTTGGCTTCCGGCAGATGGCCGCAAACCTGATTTGGCTCGAAGTCGACAAGCATTGGCACGAGGGCGCGATGCACCGCATGATCCCTCTCATGCATACCACCGTCGCCCTTGACCCAAATTTCGTCCAGGCTTTTCAGTTGGGCGCCTGGCATCTGGCGTACAACATGACGGCGCCTATGATGGATACCCCCGAGCCGCTCAAGGAGTATGACGAACGCTACGATGCGTGGGTGGGGGATAAAGAGCGTTACTACTTCATGGCCGTGGAATTCCTGAAGGACGGAATTCGTAAGAATCCTACTGATTCCCGGTTGTACTTCGACCTTGGCTACTCGGTCTATCAGGAGAAGCTCGACGATTATCACAATGCCGCCCGCTATCTCGGCGAAGCGGTCAAATATGATCACGAGAGCTACATGCGGCGCATGCTCTACCATGCCTACGAAGGCACCGGCGACTTTGAACGGGCCATAGAAGGATGGAAGGGGTATCTCGAGGACTATCCAGAGAATCAGGTCGCGCCGCTGTTCATACAACGCAACCGCGGCCGCATCTACGAACGCGAGGCGGAACAGGCCTTTGCGCAAGCCCACGAATACGAAGCTGAGGGCTTGGAGGATGAAGCGGAAGCAGCGCGTGAAGAAGCCGAGGAACTATTTGACCAAGCCCGTGGTATCTGGCAAGAGATGATTGCCATGGGTGGCGGCGAGCATTCCTATGCGCAATCGCGTTTGCAGCGCATGGAAGCCATCGAACTCTACGAGGAAGGCCGGTACTATGAGGCCGTGGCTGTGCTCGAGAACGCGCGTTGGCAGAGCGCAGAGTTCTTCGAGGAAGCCTCCGAAATGATCATCGAGATCAAGCGGGAAGCGGATATGCCGTTGACCCTTTCCGAGCGGCAATTCTTGCAGCGTCAAGAGGAGGCCGAACGCCGGCGGAGTGGCGAGATCTAAGGTGCGAACAGCGGGTCGGTGGTCCACGAGACGGGTTGCTGAGACGGTGCGCTTGCAACAAACTAGAACTGAACGAGGTTAGTTAGCGAATATCGTGGCCGGCGGTTCTCCGAGCGAAAGGAGAGCTTCCGGCCACGCGGTCATCGAGGCAGACTACCGGCGGCGTGCGCATCATGCGGAGTCAGAAAGGGGGGGGCGGCGTTGTGCGGCGCCGACAAACTCGAGGATCGTGGATACGCCGCAGAAGGGTAGGGGGCAGGGCGGGCTTCCCCTTATCTGGTAGGCTATCCAGTGGGCGGGGGAACCCTGCGCTTGAATCTGCGCGCTGTGGTCAATACCATGGGCCTATCCAATCTCTTCTAACCGAGTGTTGATTGCAAATTCCGGGGATTCCATTCCGATCAGTGAGTATTGAAACGAATATGTCTCGCGTTCGCGCCCGTATTGGTGAAGCCGCGGAAAGGTCGGGCCGTGATAGCAGCGCGGTTCAGCTGGTAGCCGTCACAAAGAGCGTGGGGCCAGCCGAGGTGGAAATGTTACACAGCCTTGGCGTGACGGCCTTTGGGGAGAATCGGTTGGAAGGCGTTGCGGAGAAACGTGAACGTCTGGGCGGAGCGGGTGAGTGGCACATGGTAGGCAATGTGCAGCGGCGCAAGTCCCGCGATGTGGTTGGCCTGTTCGACTGGATTGACGCTGTGGACCGCTTGAAACTGGCTGAATCGCTGCAAAGCCGTTGCGTAGAAGCGGATAAACGGCTTGATGTGCTTCTCGAAGTGAACGTATCCGGCGAGGGCAGCAAGCACGGTGTGCGGCCAGCGGACGCGCCAGCGCTGTTGGAAGCGGTGTCCGCGCTCGACAGGCTCACGGTCAAAGGGCTGATGGCCATGGCGCCGTACACAGAAGACCCGGAAGAGGTGCGGCCTGTTTTTGCTGAGCTTCGCGAGCTTGCCGGCAAGCTTGGATTGCCGGAATTGTCCATGGGGATGAGTAACGATTATGAAGTCGCCGTCGAAGAAGGAGCCACCCAGCTCCGCATCGGTACGGCGTTGTTTGAGTAAGCTGCGGATCTACGAGTGACCGGATGACTATGCTCGATAAACTCGAATCAATACGTGACACCGCTTTGGAGGAGATTGAAGCGGCGGATGACGCGCACACCCTGGAGCAGGTTCGCGTGCGCTATCTGGGACGCAAGGGGGCGCTCACGCAGATTCTGCGCGGTCTCAGCGAAGTCTCTCCGGAAGAACGGAAGACTATCGGCCAACAGGCGAACCAGGCCAAAGAAATCATCGCCAGCGCCATCGAAGCGCGGAAAGCAGCGCTGGAGGCCCAGGCGATGGAGGAACGCGCGCTTAAGGATCGGGTGGATCTGACGCTGCCTGGCCGCAAGCCTCGCGTCGGGCGCAAGCATCCCGTCTCACAGGTGCTCGATGAGATTACCTCCATCTTCGATGGACTCGGGTTCCAGGTCGCCACCGGTCCGGACATCGAGACGGAATACTACAACTTCGAGAGCCTGAACATCCCCGAGGGCCATCCGGCGCGCGACCTGCATGATACCTTCTTCGTGCGCCCAGGTGTTGTGCTGCGTACCCACACCTCGCCTGTTCAGATGCGCGTCATGGAGCAGATTGAGCCGCCTGTCGCGGTCGTTGCGCCCGGCCGGACTTATCGGGTCGACAGTGACGCCAGCCATAGCCCCATGTTTTTTCAAGTGGAGGGCCTGCTCGTTGACGAGGACGTGACCTTCGCCGGGCTGAAGGGGACTCTTATGCACTTCGTACACGAGTACTTTGGCAAGGATACCGCAGTCCGTTTCCGGCCTCACTACTTCCCGTTTACTGAACCCTCGGCCGAAGTCGATATCAGTTGTACGGTTTGCGGCGGCCAAGGATGCCGTATCTGCAAGCATTCGGGGTGGCTCGAGATACTGGGATGCGGCATGGTGCACCCCGAAGTGTTCCGCTTTGCCGAGTATGACTACGAACGCTATACCGGCTATGCCTTTGGAATGGGGGTGGATCGCATCGCGATGCTCCGGCATTCCATCGACAGTATTCATCATCTCTACGAAAATGATTTGCGATTCCTGGAGCAATTCTAGTTATGCGTGTTTCTCTGAATTGGCTGCGTGAGTTTGTCGAAATCAACATGAGCCCCGAGGAGTTGTGTGAGCACATGACCATGCTCGGGCTTGAGATTGAGGCCGTTGAGCGCCTTGCCAGCGGCGTCAGCAACGTGGTGATTGGCCAGATACAATCTATCGAGCCGCATCCAAGCGCGGACAAACTCGTGGTGTGCAAGACTGACATCGGCAATGGTGATCCCCTGCAAATCATCTGTGGCGCGAAGAACATGAAAGAGGGGGATCGCGTGCCCACGGCCTGCGTGGGCGCCACGCTGCCCGGCGGATTTAACATCACCAAGCGGAAAATGCGAGGCGTCGAATCGCAAGGAATGATGTGCTCGGAGCAGGAACTGGGGCTTGGCGAGGACCAAAGCGGCCTCATGATCCTGCCCACCGATGCGCCCATCGGTGGCGACGCCATCGAGTACCTGGAGCTGGACGACACCATATTCGAAGTCGAAGTGACGCCGAATCGGGGCGATTGGGCCGGTGTGATTGGTGTGGCCCGCGAACTAGCGGCGTCTTTCGGCGAGGAATTCGAGTTACCGGAAACCCGAGTGTCCGCTTCGGACACGCCGGTGACGGATCTTTCCAGTGTCGTCATTGACGACAGTGAGTTGTGCCCCCGTTATATTGGACGCGTCATGACGAACATCACCGTTGGGCCATCGCCGGCGTGGCTCAAGACGCGCTTGGCGGCGTCGGGTATCCGGTCGATCAACAACGTGGTTGACGTCACCAATTACGTATTGATGGAAACCGGCCATCCGCTTCACGCCTTCGATCATGACAAGCTGGTGGAACGGCGCATTGTCGTGCGTCGCGCGGAATCCGGCGAGAGTCTTGTCACCATCGACGGCGAAAAGCGCGAGCTTGACCGCGACGTGCTGGTCATCGCCGACGCCAAGCAGCCGGTGGCCATCGCCGGAATCATGGGCGGTGAGTATAGTGAAGTGGGGGAGGATACACGGAACATTTTCATCGAGAGCGCCCACTTCAACGCGCGCAGCATACGCCGCACGGCGCGCGCGTTAGGAATGACGACCGAGGCGTCGCAACGGTTTCAGCGGGGCGCTGATCCCGAAATGGCCCGGTATGCTATCGACTGTGCGGCTGAGCTCTTGCAGGACATCACCGCCGGCGAGTTGGCCGATGGAGTCCTTGACGAGTATCCGGCTCCTGAATCTCCGCGCCAGGTGCAACTCCGGTTTACGCGGACCAATGACCTGCTCGGCGCCGAAATCGCTCCGCACCGGCAGTTGAAGATGATTAAGAATTTGGGTTTCGAAAGCGTCGAAGAAACGTCCACCGAGTGCTCGTTTAAAGTGCCGAGCTGGCGTCATGATGTCACGCAGGAGGCCGATCTCATTGAAGAGATTGCGCGCCTGTACGGATACGACAAGATCCCAGCCAACGTCCCGCGCGTGGCGCGCACCGAGGCCAAACTCGCGCCCGAAGAAGAACATATCCGCGAACTCCGAAACCTATTGGTGGGACTGGGCCTGATGGAGACCGTGTCTATGAGCTTTTCCAGCCCGGAGGCCGCTAAACTCACCGGCATCGAAGATGCCGACGAGCGTATGGTCCGCCTGTTGAATCCGCTTTCCGAGAACCAAAGCGGCATGCGCACATCGCTCATTCCCGGTATGCTTTCTGTCGCGGCGCATAACTACCGCCACGGCTCCCACGATATGATGCTGTTCGAGATCGGCCCCGTCTACACCGCCAAAGGCAACCAAGAGCTGCCTGCGCAAGCCCAGCGCCTTGCGCTGTGCCTCACCGGCGCGCGCAGGCCGCCGCACTGGTCTCAGGAGCGACAGGAAGTCGACTTCTTCGACTTGAAAGGCTTCGTCGAAGCGATCTTTGAACAAATGCGCGTGGAATGCCGTTTCAGCCCGCATGAGACGCCCACCTTTGTTCCAGGGCAATGCGGAGCCATCGAGCTGGCGGATGCTTCGGTAGGCGCGTTGGGCGAAGTCGCCCCCAATGTGCAGAAGGCCTATGAGATCGGACAACGCGTCTTCATTGCCGAAATCGAACTGGAACCGCTCTTCGCGCGTACCAGGACCCATGCGCAGTTCCGCGCAATTCCTCCGTATCCGCCGTATCTTCGCGACATGGCCGTACTCGTTCCCAAAGACACGCCCGCCGGCGAGGTCATGGACGCTGTCCGCAACGCCGGCGGGCAACTGCTCGCCGACGTAGAACTGTTTGACGTCTACACGGGGAAACCCGTGCCGGAAGACAAGAAGAGCCTGGGCCTCAACCTGGTGTTCCAGGCGCCGGACCGCACGCTGAGCGATGACGACACCCAGGCGCTGTGGGACGCTATCCTCGAGCGGCTGAACAAGGACTTTGGCGCAACCCTGCGATGAACTCCCTTGTACGCGCCCAAATACAGGCTATCGAGCACGAAACCAACCGCATGGGGGAGACCCTGCGGAGCCTGCAGGCGCGAATAGAGGCCCTCGACGAGGAAAAGGGAGAGGCGCTCCAGAAACGGTGGAGCCTCGAACGCCAAGTAAGCGTGCTTCAGCGCACGGCGGACGATTATGATCGCCTTTCCGGTGAGGCCGAGCACCTGCGTGAGCGCCAAGACGAGATTCGCGCCGCGCTAACCCGCATGCGCGAGCAAGCCAAAGCCCTTGCCGAGTACCTGCGCCAATGAGCGGCGAAACCATCCACATACGAGTAGCCGGCGTGCCCATCGAAACGCCTGTGTACCAAAATGAAGCGCGCACTCGGGAGATCGTGGCCGAGGTCGAAAAACGCCTCGAAACCATAGAAGCCGCCAGCAAACGAATCGATACACAGGCCTTCGCCCTTCGCGCCGCGGTCGAACTCGCTATCGAACTCAACCGCACCCTCGACGAGAGGGAGGAGGAGACCCGGGAGCTGGTCAAGACCCTGTCCCGGCTCGCCGACCAGCTTCAGCGCCTGAACCAGGAGTTCGGCGGCTGACACGCCCATGGATTTCGTCCAGTTTCCTGCGCAAAATCTATCCCCAAGCCCCAAACCTGGACCCGCCCGCTCAGCCGTGAACTGAGACATGGCTTTCCGAGTCTTGGCGCGCGAGTGGGGCGCAAGAGGGGTCCAGCTACCCTCAGGCCACCGGTAAATCGTCCAGTAATCTCGTTCGAAATGAGTCCTCGTCCCGCTACGCTATATAATGTCTGATAATATACCTTATGGTGAATACGGAGGCGCGCAAAGAGTTGCCGTTGTGGTTTATGGCGTTTGTCGACCGGATTTCTGTCATATATGCACCTGATTTGTTGGGTTAATTTTGACTTGTAAGTCTATGTATGAAAGTATCTTGTGAGATTGATGCACGACGTCAAGTCTATCGGTCGGCCTGATGGGCGGCTGTGCTTGTGGTTTTTGGGTTCCAGGAGGTTGCGGAGGCTTCCGTCGCGGCTTTGCTCATCTGGCCCGCTTCAGCGCAGCGGCCTCGGGCGGGCTCTCTCGCCCTCCCCCACCTCGCTCGATGCTCGAGCAAGACTCAAACCGCTCCAGGGATTGGTGACGAGATTCGCTCAAGGGGCAGCAGCCGGAGCGTGGTCGGGACGAAAGCGCTACGCGCGTCGAGTAGTCACGCCTTAGCGCGTCTTGATTCCGTCCCCAGTGGTTTGTTTCGCTGTGTTGCGGTTAGGCGGGTTGGTTGTATGTAGTATATTGTAATAAAGCGTTGATCTGCGCACGGCTTTATGGATGTTGCGCAATCGAGCGGAAATGCTGTGATTGAATACTATGTACTGAAAAGAAGCGTTAGATCTGCGCCGATATTGGCAATGTTTCAGCGGGGGAGCTTGTCGGCTGCAACGGCCACCTGGAACGGTTTCCCGATGATTGTCAGGCCGCTGCGTCGTTTCCCCTGCTTCGAAGCACGATGCTCGCGGGCCAACAACCAGCGGCATCCCCGCGAACGCGCCACAAATAGCCCCAGAGACTGCTCCGGATTCAAGGGGCAATTGGAGTCCTCAACCGCCGTTGACATCCATCGAAAGCAGTGCTAGACTCTCTTATGTAGTAAGGCCGAGAGCGGGATTAACTCAGTTGGTAGAGTGCCAGCTTCCCAAGCTGGATGTCGCGGGTTCGAATCCCGTATCCCGCTCCATCACAAACCCCTTTATTTGCAGGCCTTTCCGGCGTTTTCTCCCCCACTTCTTCGCTTCGCGCTGAACTGTGCAAAGTGTCAATTGATGCAGGGTTTTGCCTGTTTTTGCCGTCATCAGGTGACAGTATGGGTGACAGTGGAGTGACAGCGGAATTGCTCGCCTTCGCTTGGGGTTCATCGCCCGGCGCCGCAAGGCCGGGTAGAGAATCCACAGCCTCGAAAAGGTCGCTCAATCCGATGTGCGTGTAGATGTTCGAGGTCAACGTCGGCGTGGAATGCCGCGCGGCTTTCTGCGCCACCTGCAAGGATACACCGGACTTGTTAAGCATGGTGATAAAGGTATGGCGCAGGCAGTGAATGTCCAAAACCCGTCCCCGTTCATCGTGCTTGGGGAT
>PUMX01000376.1 GCA_003552485.1 Candidatus Hydrogenedentota bacterium | reverse complement strand
GAGTTCGTTCCAGACGGGGGCGTAAATCTTTTCCAGTGCGAGCATCATTGGCATATGCGCTAGTCTACCATACCCAGAAACGAGATGCGATGCATTGGAACGCGCCACCAGGCGCCCATATTTCTCAACCGGCGCGCTGGCGGTTACAGCATTTGATCAATCATAATACGTCCCTATTCCAATTTCTCAACAAGACAAGAACGGCAACGAAGGGGGGCAAGAGAATGGTCAAGAGAATGAAGCAGCGTCTTGGGGTGCTATGGACATGCGCGGCCCTGTGTTGTGTCCTTGCGGCGCCGGCCATCGCGGAGGATCCCGGCCGCGCGGAGTTCGAAGGCGATGGTGCGGCCTTCAATATGTCTCAAGATGAGTACGAGACCCGGAAACAGCAAATGCTGAACCGCGAGCGTCGCATCATTATCAACAACGATGGCGGCGACGCCTCGGTCGCGCGGGAGGGGCTTGACGATCCGCGCGATTTCGTAGACATCCGGACCGCGCCCCTCGTGGGTTCTCACGTTGACACGGTCAGCTATTGCACATCCCGCACCTTCGGCGTGTTTCTTCACCAGACGGAAGTCGGGACTCCGCTAACCTCGAGAGACGAAGCATACGAGCACAATGTTGTCCCTACGCTCCTTGAACAGGGCACTGATCCGCTCGAGGTGATGATCGAGTATTGCCATGAGAATGACATCGAGGTCTTCTGGTCGATGCGCATGAATGACACGCACGACGCGAGCCGGCCCGAACGGTTCGAAGGGAATCCGTTTAAGCAGGCGAATCAAGATTGTCTGTTGGGGACCATGGACAATCGCCCGAGGCACGGCGGTTGGTCAGCCGTGGATTATGGTTGCGATGTGGTTCGAGAACTGCTCTATGATGTTATCGAAGAGCTTTGCCAGAACTACGATATTGACGGGATCGAGCTGGATTTTTTCCGGCATCCGGTATTCTTCCAGAAGACAGGCGAAAGCCGGCCGGTTGGCGACGAAGAGCGCAGCCAGATGACCGGGCTCATCCGCGACATTGCCGCGATGGTCGAACGCGAAGGGCGCGAGCGAGGCCGTCCGTTCTTAATCGCCGCGCGCACGCCGGATGACGTCGATTACTGCAACACCATCGGGCTGGAAATTGAGCGGTGGATGGAAGAAGGGCTGATCGATATCTGGATACCCAGCGGCTATTTTCGGCTCCGCAGTTGGGACGACAGCGTGGGGCTTGGCCATCGTTACGGCGTCAAGGTCTATCCCGGTCTGAGCGAGACGCGGGTAGGCGGCGGTCACCATGCGCACGCCGAGCGCGCCTCGGATGAGGCGTATCGCGCCCGCGCCATGAATGGGTGGGACGCGGGCGCCGATGGCGTTTATCTGTTCAACCTCTTTGATCCGAATCGGAAGATCTGGCATGAAATCGGCGAACCGGACGTCTTGCAGCCGTTGGACAAGGTGTACTTCGCCAGCGTGCGCGGCGCGGGCCGTGTGGCGGGCGGCGCATATCCGCACGGACACTTCAACCGGATTCCCACGGTCAATCCCGACGCGCCCCTGTCCATCGCGCCGGGTGAAAACATCGCCGTGCCCGTCCGCGTGGGCGAATCGTTGGATCAGCTTCCGGCGGAAAACCAACCCGAAACCGCGCTGTCCCTGCACGTTCTCCCGGATCTTGACGATGCGGATAACCTGCGCGTGGCCTTTAACGGCAATGAGCTACGCGGAACCGGCAATGATGAATGGCTTGAATTCGCGCTCGCCCCGGAGGCCATTCGGGCGGGCGAGAACACCGTGGAAATCCGTTACGCGGGCGAACGCGAGGACTTGCAGCTCGCCGATGTCGTGATAACCGTCGACTATTCGGGCGCGCTGCTTGACGACGCATCGTATATCGACGAAACACGTGAGCGTATGTAGGCCCTTGCTAAGTTCAACTGAACGATGGAGGCGACTCCCCGGCGATGGCTAAGGGGATCGCATACAGGAGGAGCGAGGAGATGAACAGCGGAAGCATGCGCACTAAGCGAATGAAACGTGGTTGGGCTGTAGGCTGCTGGGTCGCGGCGGCGTTGTTCATGGCGTATGTGCAGCCTCTTTACGCCAGGGATGCAAGCGAAACGGAGCTGCTAACCGCGGCGGGCAAACCCGTCGAAGGCGGGCTGGACGTCTTTGCCGGCGAACCTGAGTTCGACAAGCAAATCCTTTACGACGACAACGGCGATCGCCGGGTCCGGGGTCCGAACATCACCGTCGCGGTCGACGGAACGGTGCTCGCGCGCGGCGACGGACAACTCCGGCGCAGCGCAGATGGCGGCGAAACATGGAGTGAACCGGAACCCGCGCCATCGGGAACGCTGATCGTCGACGACAACACCGGCGACATCTTGTGCCTACGCGTCCGGGACAATGAGGACAGGCTCCAGCGCAGCACGGACCATGGCCTCACGTGGGATGAAGAACAAGCCGTGCTGAAACCGAACGAGGTCATGAGATGGCTTGAACGGACCGGCCTGCGCGAGCGCAGCAGTTCGGAGGATTCGGACACCGACGCCCCGCGGTATCACATGCACACCGGCGCCTCGGAAACCGGCATTACCCTTTGGCATGGCGAACATAAGGGGCGGCTGCTCAATACGGCGACGTTCCGCCCCCACGCAGCGGCGCATCCATCCGATCGCGATCCCGTGGACGCCATCTATAGCTGCGCCATTTACAGCGACGACGGCGGCGAGACCTGGCAGGTCAGCGGCCTGTTTCCCGAGGGCTACACCGAGGAAGCGGCGCTCGCCGAGTTGAGCGACGGCCGCATCTACTACAACTCGCGCAGCCACCAAGGGTATCATCACCAAGACCTTGCCCGCGAAATCACGGATGAGGATCGCCTGCGCCGAACCGCGTGGAGTTACGACGGCGGCGAGACCTGGGAAGGGCTCGAGATCAGCGGAGTGCTTCCCGACGGCGGCGGATACGACCGCGGCTACGGCATGATGGGCGGGCTTGTGCGGCTACCCGTACGGGACCGCGACATTTTGATCTTCAGCAACGCTGACACCGCAGGCGGCGTGCGAGAGCGGATGAGCGTGTGGGCGAGCTTTGACGGCGGTCAGACTTGGCCGGTGAAACGGCTGGTCTATGCGGGGCCCAGCGCCTATTCTTCGCTTGCCGCGGGCCGGCCGGACACGACCAGCGAAGGCTGGATCTATCTGCTGTTCGAAGGCGTGGACACGCACCGCTACGACGGCATCCAGGCGGCGCGCTTCAATCTGTCGTGGATTCTCGAAGGCGAGCCGACCGGGGACGGCGAAGCGCCTGAATGGGCGTTGCGGTAAATCACATTTGGTTGATTACGGTTTTCGATGGTCCAGCGTGACCATTCCACCAGAGGAAGAAGGAGAGAGGATATGCGCATGAAGGGGACACCGGCAAGTCTATCGCAACCCGTTCCGCTTAGATGGGCGAGCGCGGGTATGGGAGCGCTTCTTGCAGCAGCGCTTGTATGCGTTGGCGCATTTGCGCAAACGGATGAACCCGAGTTTCTAACCACGGAAGGCGCGCTCGATGCGTTCTTGGGCGAACCGCACTTCGAGCGAGAGGTTGTGTTTGAAGAAGGCGACCATGTGCGCGAACCCTATCTGGCCGTCGCTGTGGATGGAAGCGTGTTGATTGTACGCAACCAGGAACAGCATCTGAGGCGCAGCGAGGATGGGGGCGAAACGTGGAGTGAGATTATTGAAGCGCCCATCGGCTTCCGTGACACGAACATCATCGTCGACGAGACCACAGGCGATTTGCTGTCTGTGCGCATGTGGGATGAATCCGACGTCGTCTTCCGCAGCACGGACCACGGCAAGACGTGGACGGAAGAGGATAGCGTTCTGAAACCCAATGGACTCATGCAGTGGCTCGAGCAAACCGGGCTGAAAACACGCGCAACCTCGGAAGGAAGCACAACGGACAGCGGAGAATACTTCATGCATGGCAACGCCAGCGAAAGCGGCGTGACGCTTCGGCATGGCGAGCATCGCGGCCGGCTGTTGGTCTCCGCCACGTTCCGGCCGCATGCCTCGGCGCATCCGTCGGATCGCGATCCCGTGGACGCCATATACAGTTGCGCGATTTACAGCGACGACGGCGGCGCGACGTGGCAAGTCAGCGGCCTGTTTCCCGAAGGGTACACCGAAGAAGCGGCGCTCGTGGAATTGAGCGACGGCCGGATCTACTACAACTCGCGCAGTCACCAGGGCTACCACGCCAGCGAGCATGAACGCGAGCTCACCGAAGAAGACCGGTTGCGCCGCACGGCGTGGAGTTACGATGGCGGCCGGACCTGGGAGGATCTCGCTGTTAACCGCGTGCTGCCCGACGGGGGCGGATATGATCGCGGCTACGGCATGAAGGGCGGCTTGACGCGGTTGCCCGTTGAAGGGCGCGACGTGTTGATTTACAGCAACGCCGACACCGACGGCGGTCCGCGCGAACGCATGACCGTCTGGGCGAGTTTCGACGGCGGCGACACGTGGCCCGTGAAACGGCTCGTCTACGAGGACGCCAGCGCGTATTCAACTCTTGGCGCGGGCCGGCCCGGCACGCCCAGCGAAGGCCAAATCTATCTGCTCTTCGAGGGCATCGAAGACGAGCGATACGGCGCGATGCAGGTCGCGCGGTTCAACTTGGCCTGGCTTGTTGAGGGCGAACCGACGGGAGACGGCGAGATTCCGGACTGGGCCGGGCGCTAACTGGCCGAACAAGCGTGTAACTTGTGAGAGAGCGCCGGCGGACCGGAAAAAGCGGCGCGGGACCGTTGATTCGCTCCGCCGGTGGCTCCTTATCTATTCCATGGGACCGAAAAGATCTTCATGGTTGCGCACCCAGTCTACGAGGCGGGCGAGGCCTTCGCGCACCGGCGTGGCGGGCGCCCAGCCCAGGTCGCGGCGGATCGCGCCGATATCGCTGATATATACGGGCTGATCGCCGGGCCGCCAGTCCGCGTATTCGACGGGAACCGGCCGGCCCACAAGCTCTTCAAGCATGGGACCAAACTCCGCCCAGATAGACAGGGTATTCTGAGCGCCGCCGCCTACGTTGTAGATGCGCCCCGCCACTTTCTCCCGGTTCTTCGCAGCGAGCAAGAAAGCGTCCGTTAGGTCGTCAACGTAAAGCAGATCCCGCACCTGCTTGCCGTCGCCGTAGATGTGTACGGGTTTGCCGGTCAGCGCGGCGATAACGAACCACGCCACCCAGCCCTGATCCTCGACGCCGAACTGGCGCGGGCCATAGATGCAGGACTGGCGCAATACCACCGTGGGCATGCCGTAGATGCGGGCGTAGTCGCGCACGTATTGGTCGGCCGCGCCTTTCGAGCAACCGTAGGGCGAATGGAAGTCGAGGGGCGCGCTTTCGGGAATGCCTTGCGGGTAATCGCGATAGGCGTAGCGGGCCGCATGTTCTTCAACGGCGACGTTTTCCATGCCGCCATAAACCTTGTTCGTGGACGCGTAGACGAGCAGCGGCTTGCGGCCCGTGGCGCGCACAGCCTCGAGGATGTTGAACGAGCCGCCGGCGTTGATCTCGAAGTCGTCCCGGGGATTGGCCACAGAGGTGGTGACGGCGACTTGGCCCGCGAGGTGAATGACGACATCGTCATCGCTTACGCCGGCGAACAACGCGTTCATAACCTCGGCCTCGCGGATGTCCGCTTCGACGAAACGGAACCGGCCAAGCGATTGCAGCCATTCGAGGTTCTCGCGGGCGCCGGGGCGGCTGAGGTTGTCGGCTACGACGAGGTTGTGACCGTCTTCGAGCAGGCGGCGCGCTGTGTTCGCTCCGATGAAGCCCGCCCCACCGGTGATGTAGTAGGTGCTCAAACGCTCTCTCCCCGTTCAAAAACGGCGTCAACGCGTTGGTTAACATCCCCCTAAATCCCCCTTCGAAGGGGGACTTTCTACCGCCGTCTGCAAAACGCCGCTACGCAGCGCGATCACTCCATGGCGAAGGGGGATGTAACCCCGTGGGCTGCGCGCCACGGCCACGCTTTCTACGCTTCCGTAAAACGAAGCAAATGATACTGCTTCTTCCCCTTGCGGATCACAGCCATATTCGGCGTGCACAACGCATTCTTATCCAGCACAACCGCGTCACTGGCAATACGTTCATTATTCAGATATAACCCGCCATTCTGGATCAGCCGGCGCGCCTCGCCCTTGCTTTTCACGATTCCGCAGTCCACTAACACTTCCATCAGGGGCCGTCCCTCAGCCAACTCGCTACGCGGCCGCTCCGTTGAAGGAACTTCGCTGAACACGTCCTCCAACGTCGCCTCATCGAGCCCCTTGATGTCTCCGCCGAACATGGCTTGCGACGCCTTCTGCGCGCGCGCGAGTTCCTCTTCGCCGTGGACGAAACGCGTAACCTCCTCGGCCAACGCGCGTTGCGCCTCGCGTTGTTCGGGCGCCGTTTCAACGGTCTTAGCCAAGTCGTTAACCGCGTCCTTGTCGAGAAAGGTGAAGAACCGCAGATACTTGACCACATCAGCGTCGGCCGCATTGATCCAGAACTGGTAGAACTTGTACGGCGACGTGCGCGCCGGGTCCAGCCAGACCGCGCCAGCCTCGGTCTTGCCGAACTTGGTCCCATCAGCTTTCGTGACGAGCGGAAACGTCATGCCGAAAGTCTCCGAGTCCGGCCGCAACCGCCGCGTGAGATCCATACCCGCGACAATGTTGCCCCACTGATCACTGCCGCCCACCTGCAACCGGCAGCCGGCGGTGTCATGAAGATGCAGGAAGTCATAGGACTGCAGCAGGCTGTAGGAAAACTCCGTGTACGACATGCCGTGGTCGCGGTCGCCGAGGCGCGCGCGCACCGAATCGCGGTTGAGCATGACATTGACGGAGAAATACTTGCCGATGTCGCGCAAGAAATCGAGCAGGCGCCATTGACCTAACCAGTCGGCGTTATTCACGACTTGGGCCCCGTTTTCGCCCTCAAAGTCGAGGAATCGCCCCAATTGCTCGCGCAATCCCGCAACATTCGCTTCGACCTCGTCGGCGCTGAGCAACTGGCGTTCCTCGGTCTTGCCGCTGGGATCGCCAATGAGCCCGGTGGCGCCGCCCACTAAGGCAATGGGTTGATGGCCGAAGCGCTGGTAATGGCGCAGTACGAGCACACCCAGCAGATGGCCTATGTGCAGGCTGTCCGCCGTCGGATCGAAACCGCAATACAGCGTAAACCGTTCCCGGCCCAGCCGTTGCGCCAGTTCTTCGTGCGTGACTTGATTGATCAGCCCGCGCCACGATAGTTCTTCAAACACATTCATTTACGGGAAAGCTCCGACACCGCGAACGGCCGCATTGGCGGGACCGCCGCGAAGGTAACCTTGGGTCCAAATGGAGGAGGGCGTGAAATCCAGCGCGCTCGACGTACCGTGTCGAAGTGTATCACAGCCCCCAAACACCTTCAAAAACGGTCATGCGGCCCGTTTCGCATCCATTGGCTGTAGGGCGTCTGACTCAAGCTCGAGTTCAGGTAGCGCGCGTCGCCAGACACCTCCGCGCCAACCCAAGGTGGACATTCGAAGGGTTGATCGGGGGAGGTCAGTTCAATTTCAGCCACCACGAGGCCTTCGTTTACGCCATGGAAGACGTCGATCTCCCAAGTGAAGCCCGCGTGGTTCACCTTGTACCGCGTCTTCTCGATGAGGTGGCCCACGCACATATGGTCAAGCATGTGATTGGCGTCGGCCAACGGTATGGGATACTCGAACTCATGCCGCTGTATATCGAGCGTGGCCTGCTTGATGTTGAGAAAGGCCGCATCGCCCTCCGCGCGCACACGCACCGCGCTGCGCTCTGTCACCGCAAGATAGCCCTGCCGCATCGGCGCGCCCGCCTGCCCATCGCGCCATGCATCGCTAATCACAAGGAATTTCCGCTCGATTTCGCTCGCCACAACGCCCTCCTCAATCCAGTGCAATCAAGAATGCCCCCTGCGCGCGTAGCATAACCCGTTGGAATGAGTTAGCGAAACCCGCCAGTCTCGAACCGCCCGACAAACCCGCAGACACAACAGCCGCCTCCGCATGCACGCGCCGAACAGCACGCCTGTTATAATGGTTTTGCCAACTATTGGGAGGGCGGGTTATGGGTTGGTTGCGCGGATTGTTGGGCGGCGCATCGAGACGGCCGATTGCGGCGCGGGAAGCGTTGAGCATTGCTGCGGAAACGGCGTTGTGCCAGTTTCCCACTTACACGGACGTCGCCCCATGCGGGCTCTATACATCGACGATGGACTCGGATCTCGAGATCACGCCGGACGGGCGAAGCCGGGCGTGGCGCGTGGATTTCTGGTCGTCGTCAAAGCAGGCGTTCATCCTCGGGCGCGTCACGGACGGCGCCGGGGAGTGCTGGGAGAAGAAAAGCGGCGCAGGGCCGGCCGTTGTGGAATACGTGCACGCGCTGTTGCGTGGCGGAAAAGGTGACGAGCCGGAACCGCTTCCGCCGGACTGGCGGGATACGCCGGAGTTGTTGGCGCCCGCTCTTGACGCGGTTTCGCGACGCTGCGCGAATCCGGAGGAGGCCCGCGCGTATAGTCCACTGTGGATACTGATGCCGGCCGGGGCATGCCGCTATTTCTGCGAGGGTCAAGAGAGCGGCTTGTTCGCGCCGCCGCCGGATGGGACCGCAGCCCTCATGACGGTGTACGTACACGAGGATCCGGATGATCATGACGCGTTCCTGTTCTACGTAGATCCTACCAATGGAGAGTTGCTTTACCAGGAGACGTTCCGTTTTCCCAAGCTCTTCAGCCATGGTGTTTCCATGGATTGGTGAGACGGCCAAAGGCTCCGGCCATGCAAACGTGTTTTGGACTTCCCACTGGTGGGTTTCTTGACCGAATGAAACATTCGGGGTAAACTACTCATGAGGGTCAGGAGGCGATTTGCGGCGTGTGTCGGTGCGTTCGCGCGGGCCAACCGAGAGTCGGAAATGAAAGCGCTGATGTAGCGTGTGGACCGGCGGCGCACTGGGTGATTAGGTCTTGTTTGCTTGCTCTCCAACGTCTTTGTCTTCTGGTTAACGCTTAACATTCAACAGTACGTTGCGGCGCGGGCGCGCCCCTTGAGGCGATGGGCGCACTGAGGGCTTAGTCGGCGGGCGAGTGGTGGAATCTGGTATACACGGCGGACTTAAAATCCGCTGCCCTTGCGGGATTGGGGGTTCAAGTCCCCCCTCGCCCACCATCTGCAGCACTGATTGGGTATGTTGCGCTGCGTCTTGGCATGCGGCCAGCCGAAGAAACACGAGGATTGTGACGGGACCATGGCGCGCATTCTAATTGCAGAGGATGACCGGAGCTCCGCCAAATTCATCCAACACCATTTGCACAACAAGGGGCACGATTGCGTCGTGGAACGCACGGGCGACGCGGCAATGCGGCGGATTCAGGAGACGGACTTCGACCTCGTGATCCTCGACGTGATGCTCCCAAAGATGTCGGGCTTCGAGGTGTGCCGGCGCATCCGCCAGGATGCCACGCTTTACATGCTGCCTGTGCTGGTAGTGTCCGCGATGAATAGCGAGGAAGAGATCATGCACGGCCTCGCTCAAGGCGCCGACGATTACGTGAGTAAACCCGTCAATATCGATAATCTGCTACGGCGGGTGGACACGCTCATGCGATCGCGCGCAAACGCTCATACTACCGACCCCCTGACCAACCTGCCGAGCGCGGATCACACCAAGCGCGAATTGCAGAAGCGCAGTTGCACCCGCCAGCCGTTTGGCGTGGTGTACGTGGAACTGCCCGCATTGCGCGCCTTTGCGTATCGGTACGGAGCGGACAGGCGCGATGAGGCCATCCGAAGTTTGGGCGAAACCCTGGAAAACCAAGGCCGCCAATTGGAGGCGGCGGAGGTCTTCGTGGGTCACATGGGTGGCGGTCATTTCGTCTGCCTTCTGCCGTATGGGCAGACGCGGGCATTCTGCGAAGCGGCGTACAAGAAATGGCAGGAAGACGGCGCGCAACGGTTTCGTGCGCCCACAAGCGCTCAGGCCGGCGGCGAGCCTGCGTCGTCAGAAGCGCTCGACGCCATGTTTTGCGTCACGTTTCGCGACGCTAACGACGTCGTTACCCCGCAACAACTCTTCGAGGTGCTCAGCCAGATCCGCAACAAGGGCCATGCAACAAAACCCAGCGGCATCTATGTCGACCAGCGCACTATCATTGGCGCGTAGGGAAAAGTTGTTTAACCGCGCCCCGCCGAGCTCTGATAGTTCCCGCAACAACCAGCCCTTTCAGGCGCCTATCAAGCCATTCGTGATCCTACCCGGCGATGTCATCAAAAGGATAGGTGTGGTTGATCGAGCCGGCCGGCAAGCTATACTGGCCGCAGTCAAGCGATCCGTCGCAACCTGAAGAATAAGGTAGGGAAAACGCTGTGCCGGAAGATCGTTTTCGCCAGAGCACGCTGCGGTCCGCCGTGAACAAGGCGGACGACAACAGTGGCCTCGCTTGCGTCGAGGGGGTGGTGGAGCGTGTCGTCTATGAGAACCCCGAGAATGGTTTCTTTGTGGCGCGGCTGAAGACCGAGGACTCGCCGGACCTCATCACCTTCGTGGGCAACCTCATGGCGGTGTCGCCCGGCGAGACCATCCGGCTGTGGGGCCATTGGGAGCAGGATCCCAAGTGGGGGCCGCAACTGCGCGCGGAACGCTACGAGACTGTGCTGCCCGCCACTGTCAAGGGCATCGAGAAGTATCTGGGCAGCGGCCTCATCGAAGGCATCGGGCCGGTCTACGCCAACCGCCTGGTGGACGCTTTCGGAACCGAGACGCTTCGCATCATCGACGAAGAACCCGAGCGGCTGCGCCAAGTTCCGGGCGTCGGCCCAAAACGCGCGAAGCAGATCCGGGAGGCCTGGCAAAAGCAGAAGGCCATTCAGAGCATAATGGTCTTCCTCCAGGGCCACGGCGTCAGCGTAAGCCAGGCGGTGCGTATTTACAAACGTTACGGCGACGCGGCGGTGGCGGTGTTGCGCGAGAACCCGTATCGGCTC